>CAYFXP010000170.1:0-6139 GCA_964346935.1 uncultured Syntrophobacterales bacterium | reverse complement strand
GAGGTGATGGTGTATCCGTCCGCAGGCTGTTCCATGGTGTAGATCATCCCGTTCGCCCCTGCCGCACCCGGGATATTGATGATCACAAGGGGTGCGGGCTTGAGGTATCTCCGGGCGGGGATACCAATGGTCCTGCTGAAGATATCCGTGCCGCCTCCAGGGCCATACCAGAGGTTCCACTCGATCTTCCTCTTGGGGTAGTCGGCCGGCTTCTTGATGCCCGCCGCTTGGGCACCGATCACAAAGAGGATCCCCACAAGGAAGAAAACGGCTACCAATGAAGCAATCAACCTTCTTTGTCGCCTTCCCATAATTACCCTCCTTCCTCTTGAATGCTATGTCTGCCAACGCAGCATCGCCAGATGATCAGGGATACAAGCGGTTCCAAGCATCACCCCCTTTCCCCGCCATGACATATCCCGTGTTGCATGATACCCTAATGCCAAGAATTTACGCCTTTTTAAGACGCTCCATGATCAAGTCCGCCTTCTCCGCGACCTCTAACTTCTCAGTAAGCACGTTGAGCTTTGCCCCGAAGGTATTCTGACAGAAATCACCTAAGGCCTCCACGGTTTTGGGGCTCCCGGTAATCGGAAGATATGGCCAGAAGAACGTCGGAATACCCATGCCCACGGTCCAAGCAGCCCTTGCCACTGCCTTGGTCCTATTCGCCTCCGGAAAACAGGCCACGATAGGAAACTCCTTCAATGGCTTTCCCAATGCTAGCATGAATTCCGTTACACCGCCATTTTCGCAGCTTCCCAAATCGATCACCGCCGGGATGTCCTTCCCCAAGGAAGAGAGCAAATCTGACAACCCCTTCCCGCAACTGGATTCCCGGTTCCTTGGATCTAAGAGGCCATATTTGGCCAGGCTCATGCTCGCGCAACCCTCGGAGACGCAGAAGACATCCTTCTTCAATAGCTCCCTGGCCAGGGAGACGATCTCCAGATCCTGAGTGAATTTCACGTTATTGCACCCAGCCAAGACGGCCAACCCCTTAATCTTTTTCCCCTTTATGGCCTCGGTTATCTTCTTCGCATCCAATCCTTCTGCGGAGAAGCCCATGAGGGCCGATTCCTTAATATCAGGAATATCCTTGGCCACCTTACGGCGGGCATCGAAGGCCTTTCCCGCCTGTTCCACGATTTTCCGGGCGAAATTGCCAAGATCTCGCCCTCCGTTCAGAGCCTCCGTCTCAACCATCTCCACCTTCCATTCCTTGGCCAATACCGCCAAAGAGGGATTAACACACTGATCCCCAGCCACAATGAGGTCAACGGCACCCGTCATGAGGGGAATCTCCTGGGAGCCGTAATTCGTTACCGGTGCGAAGGCATAGGGAGGTATCAATGGATCGGTGCAAACACCCATGACTGCAACTTTCTTTCCCTTCGCCGCCTCGGCAATCTTCTGCTTGAGGAGTGGGGAGAAATGGCCGTAGAGAAGAATCATCGGGCCCTCCTGCTGCAGCGCCCCAAGGTTAACCTTTACGTTTGTGGAGGAGGCATTCCCAAAGACCGCGGTCTTCAATCTTCCCTGGAGCACCTGGGCCACACATCCCGACAGTGCCCCCTTGAAGGCCCAGAGAAGGGTATCCTCCACATCCGACGGTCCCCCGTCCAATTTCTGGGAGGCCTTGAGCAGATCCCTGGCAATTCCCTCCGGCAGCACGCCTTTCCCCTTCCATCCATCGATAAGGGCCTTCGGAAACTCCTCCATCACGCCTGTAGCCCCATTTAACAATAGGGCCTGAATGTCTTTTATGACCTTATCCGAGCCCTTCTTGTCCTTTGGAGAAATTTCCCCTGCCTCGACCCCCCCGGCAAAATCGGTCAGCTGATCGAGGTATGCCATCGCTCCATGAAGGACCAGCCTCAAGAAAGAGTGAACACCGAGGATATCCTTATCCTTTCCACAAACGCCCACCTTGCTCTGGTCACGGAATGGATGGCTTATACACGGACCCTGGAGACAATCCCGGCAGTTCAACCCTGTTTCACAAAATCCGCACTGAGGAAGTGAACCCTCATAACGATCCCATACCAACGAAACTCCCATCTCCATCGCTTTCGGCAAGAAAGCCTCCACCGCGCTATCCCCGGTCTTTTTTTGGACGAAATCCATCTCCTCTGCTCCTTTCTTCCATAGAATCCATGGCTCGTATCGTAACCTAAGGCTCGCTAAAAACCACCCTCCAATCCCTTGCTATACTGTAGATAGCGTGAAGCCCCCTCAGGTAACCCCTTTCGGGTATTCTGCAATTTCAAGGCATTGGTGGGGCATACCTCTACACAAATAGGATATTCCATGTTTCGACACCGGTCGCACTTGATGGCCGTATGCTGAGATGACGATGGTGCAATGATCCCGAATGGACACACCATCACGCACATCCAACAAGCAATGCAGGTCAGCTCGTTTACATACACCAGCCCGGTGTTTGGATCCCTCTGCATGGTGCCATTGGGACAAGCATCGATACATGGCGCAATTTCACAATGACGACAGTGGAGAGGGACGTTATTCCCCTCCACATGGACCCGCGGTAGGGGCTGAGGTTCCTCGTGAATGGCTTGATTGAGCTCCTTGGCCTCAGAGCCTATTTCAATCCCGCACCAGAGGGCACACGTGTGACATTGCGTGCATTTCTCTCGATCCACCATGATTACTTCCATCTCACCCTCCTATGTCTTTGAGGCTGGGAATAAGGTCTTCCTCTCCATCAGTTCCCGAATTGCATCGATTTTCGCCCCCTCAACATGGGCACGCATGATGCGCTCGCAGAGGTCTTGATCCCCCGTTTCCAGGGCCAAAATGATCTTCTCGTGCCCCTGTAAGGTCCTCTCGGCTCCACCGGGAAACCGCAACGTGGCAGACCGATAACGCAGGACATATTCCCTGAGGTCCTTCACAAGACCCTTGAGGCGCTCCCTCCCTGGCACCTGGTGAATGATCCGGTCGTGGAACAACGTGTTGAAGCGGTGAAGTTCTCCTATCTTTGATTGGGCAAGACATGTCTCTGCTTTTTCCAATATTGACTTCAATTCCGATATAAATTCATCCGTGGCCCTCTCGCAGGCAATCCGAAGAATATGCCCCTCCAGTATAGACCGTATTTCGAATATCTCCGCAACTTGGCTCTCCGTTTCCCTTGTGACCGTAAAGCCTCGGTTTGGAAAGTGTTCGATAAGCCCTTCCCTTTCCAACTTGTGCAATGCTTCACGGACCGGGGTCCTGCTCACCTCCAACTCTCGGGCAACCACCTCCTCCACCAAACGCTCCTCAGGGAGAATGTTTCCACTCACAATAGCAGACCTCAGAAAAGAGTAAACCCTCTCCTGGAGTGGTCTGCCCCGACTGGGCATTTCGATGGCTTCAGACCCGCTCCCTGTGAATTCACCCCGAGGTGCTGGCAAGGAGTTCTTTGTATTCGATCTCCGTGAATTTTTCCGCATTTTGCCTCATCAATGGCAAGAGGTCTGCAACATTGAGCCCGTCGCTCATCAAGAAAGCGACATGGTCGGATACATCAACCCTTTTCCGCAAGAGCGTCGCTAAAAAGCCTCCCTTTTGAATCTCACCAACGAGAATGGCACCCACGATACGCCCATCTTCCAAAACCAACTTCCTGTAGGTATCCCGCGTCCTTCTCGTAACCTCTTGCAATCCGTTCCCATTGGGACGGGTTACCCCCATGGAGATGGCGGGGAGGCCGTAGATATCGAGGGAGTTCATCCGAAATGAACCGACGTATTTCGCCTCTTGGCCAGCCATGTTCAATCCGGCAATCCGGCCCTGTTCGAACGCACAGGGCCAAATGGCATTGACCGATGTCCTCCCTCGGGAAATATCGAACGTCTCCGCGACGTCTCCGGCAACATAGATATCCCGTACATTCGTCTTCATCTGCTCATCGGCGACGATTCCCTCCTTCACCTCGATCCCAGTAGAAGAGGCCAGCCCCACATTCGGGTCGACACCTTTCCCGATGATCACCATCTGACATTCGACCTTCTCCCCGTTGTCCAGCATAATCCCCTCAACCGACCTTTTCCCCAGAATCTCAACGGCATCCCGACCGGTTCTAACCTCAATGCCATGCTCTTGCAGCCGCTGCTGGACCATGGCGGACGATGTCTCATCCAACATTTGGGATAGGACACGGTTCGATTTGACGATCATCTTTACCTTTAATCCCCGAGCAGCGAGGGCATAACCATCCCTCAGACCGATGAGCCCGCCTCCCAATATGCATACGGTGTCGGTCTTATCCGAGCGGCTTATGATCTTTTGAGCGTGTTCCATATTCCTCAGCCCACATACGCCCTCCATATCGACCCCCGGTATGTCCAAGGTCTTCGGTGAGGAGCCGGTGGCTATGAGGAGTTTATCAAAGCTATGGCTCTTGCCATCTTCCGTCTGGATGGATTTGGAATCGGGCGAAACCGTTTTCACCCTCTCTCCCAGATGGGGCGTGACGTTGTTCTCCTTGAAGAACTCCGGCGGTCTGAAGTGCAGCCCCTCCTTTGAAATTGCACCAGCGATGTAATAGGTAAGGAGGACCCGCGAGTAGAGCGGGAGTTCCTCGTCGGTAAACAGCTCGATTTGGGATGCGCGATCGAGGGATCGGATAGCCTCGATGGCGCTTATCCCTGCAGCACTTCCTCCGATAATGACGTTTCGCATGGCTGGCTCCTCCTATCTCCCTCAAATGTGTGGAGGATGGTATACCCCTGGCGGCCTCAATACCGGTTCACCATATATAGCGGCAACATTTCCCGCAAGAGCTGTGCTCCCCGAGTAACGTTAAAATTTCCACACGTGCAACACTTGGCCATCTCCAGGGATGCCTCCTCTGGGGCTCTGCGTCCCCGCTTGATGTCCCGAAGCAGCTTTCTAACCAGGTCATTGGCGATCATGGCGTGGCCGCACATGGTCGTAAGCTTCAACACCTCGAAATCGGGCAACCTCACGGTCTTGCCCCAGGTGCCCATGGAGTACTCGACCGTGTGAATCCGGCCGAGGCCCGCCTCGTCCATGATCCCCTGGACGATATCGGTGACGCCGGAAACGATCACCGATATTCCGGGCTTCTTTTCCTTCAGCTCCTTCAGCAGGGAAACCACCTTCTCCCGGCTATCGAAGGTACATTGGACAATGGTCCCATCGGTTACCCGGTCCAGGATATCGTCTATGGTCGTATTGTAGGTGTTGCCCGTCTTCATATCGCCCAGGTTGATCGGGCCATGCTTCCAGCAGATGCGCAGGAATTCCCGCGTCTTGGGTGCCGATCCCTTCTTATTCACGCCAGTGGCGGGACATCCCAATACCACGAAGTCCTCCTTTAGGCTCTCCCTGTCACCCCTTCTATGCAAACTGTGCGTCATCATTCGCCTCCGTTCTGTGCTTTATTCGGGAAATTTGAAAGCCGGCTCTCCCAGCCCCATGTTGTTCTTGCTGTTAATGGAATACTCATATCCCAGCTTCTCCAGTATTGGCAGAATGGGAATCTCCCCCTTGGGGGGGACCTTCGAGATAATCTCTACCGAAAAGACCGTGTCAACCTTCTCGGCGGCCTTCTTAATGGCCTCCAAAACTTCCGCGAGGTTTTCTATCTTACACTTCCCCTCGATGATGGCGGAGGTTGCCCTTTCATCGAGGACGTCCTCCCGGAGCTTTCCCGTCTTCCTGGCCGACATAAAATGGGTGACCGGATTTTCCTCCGCGAACTCGTATCCCAGGGGTGCTAAAGCCATGGCTAGGACCTCAACATCCCGGAAGTACGTCGCTACTCCGGGCCTTCCCAGCTCAAGGCCAATTCCAACCTCCCCAGGAAGGAACCGCCCCGTGACGTCATTGGTCTTCATCTCCTCGGTTCCTCGGCCGGGAACCTGAGACCCCTTATATTCAATGAGGGGATTGCTCAAGATAGCTCGAACCTCACGGGGCCATGGCTCCGCGGGTTGGTAAAGGGCATCAACGGGACATACATTGGCCCGAAAACACATCCCACAATCGGTGCACTTATCCTGGTCAATCTCGATATACACCCTTCCCAGAGCCGTTGGATGTCGATGGAGGATCTGTATTCTCCCTAGAGGACAATACGGAAAACACCTCTTGCAACCGATACACT
>CAYFXP010000169.1:0-8035 GCA_964346935.1 uncultured Syntrophobacterales bacterium | reverse complement strand
GTTTTTCACAGGCGGTTCACCTCTTGGGGCCTGGGTAGAGTGGTCGAAGAGTGGAGATCAGAGGTTCCAGGCGGCTTGTGCTTTGTCCGTGTCGAATTTCAGGACGGCAAGAAGAGGGTGTTCGACAATAGTTTCGAAAGCCGATTGTGCTGCTACTATAGCGGTTTGACGTTGTTGGACCACTGGGAGTCTCAATAATGGATTCCTGGCCTTGGCTTCCTCGCTCTTTCCACCCGATGTCCCCCCGCCGTGCCCCCACGAAATTCCGGAGTTTCCGGACTTTCAGACCATGTGTTTTCACAAACCCTTGATAATCTTTCTTTTTTCGACCTTTGCAGGAGAACACACCGTCCCTTCGCTCCGACGCTCTCGCAGTGACCCTTTCGGGGTTCGCAGGTGGGGAATACTTACCCCTTCCTGCTTACCCTCAAAGGGTGCCCCACTGCTCCCGCGAGGGGCTCATGAACGCTGCTGTTTTCCTTAGACTCCGGAAACTCCGGACGAAATTCTATTGAATTTTCTTCGTGTTTGAGTATAAAATAATGCCATCTGAAAAGGGGGCGATTAGCTCAGGTGGATAGAGCACAAGCCTCCGGAGCTTGGGGTCGGGGGTTCGAGTCCCCCATCGCCCTCCACGAAGATTCTCCAACAGACCAACCATAGAAGCTCACCCCTATATTCTCGAAGATTGAAGCTCTCATTCCGTCCGGGAGGTGTGGGGGTTCATCTCATTGCGGATTGCCGTGGGAGCTAGCCATCAATTCCAGAGGGGATCATGGAGGAGGAAAGGGTTTATTTCGAGGCAGTGGGGGGCAGGATCGAGGGCCTCCTCTCCCTGGACAAAAGACCTCCCAGAGGGTCAATTATCATCTGCCATCCCCATCCCCTTTTCGGCGGGGATATGGACAACAACGTGGTTACCGCCATCGTCAGGATTGCCACGATGTGGGATTTTACCAGCCTGAGGTTCAATTTCCGGGGGGTTGGAAGGAGTACCGGCAAGTTCGGAGGAGGGATCTCGGAGCAGGAAGATGTAAAGGGGGCCATCGACTATTTGGAGGAGGTGAAAAAGCCCCCAGTGATTCTGCTCGCAGGCTATTCCTTTGGCGGGATCGCCTGCCTTCCCGTTGGGGTAAATGACGAACGGGTACGAGGCCTCATAGGGGTGGCCCCTCCATTGGAGATGTTCGATTTTGGGTTCTTGAGGGATTGCCCGAAGCCCAAGCTCTTTGTCTGTGGCGATCGCGATAGCATCTGCCCCTCATTGAAAATGGAGGAGTTCTTCCATACCCTTTCCGATCCCAAGTGGCTACGGATTTTGCCGGGCATTGATCACTTCTCCTATGACAGCAGAGGCTTGCTGGAAGGGGTAATTGGCGACTTCCTGGAGCGGATGGCTCAACCGTAAAGAAGTCGTTCAATGGCCCAGCCTAATCTGTATCTCATCCTACGGAGGAAATATCTTTTGAGGTATTTCCTGACCGAAGCTTTTCCCTCTTCTTCTCCCCTCAGGTAAGAGTTGAGAAATCGAAGCCGATCAGTTCGAGTAATCGGGAGGCCTTTGGCGGCCCACTTCTCCACGGATCGGTCCAAGCGCAAGAGGTTGCCAAACCATTTGTCGGATTTGAGGGGATGGATGATGGTGGCGCGGTCGAAGTCGATAATGTGAAGGGATCCCAACGTTCCCTCTTTAACTTCCACGACGAAATTCTTGAGGTGGAGATCGGAGTGGTAGATCCCCACTTCGTGCATTTTCCTCACCAGCCTCCCGGCCTGGCGGATGAGCTCCCTTTTTTCACTGAGCCGTTGTTGATTCTCCGTCCTACTCCATCGGGTGAAGTACTGAATGAGATCGATGGAATTGGAAATTTCCCTGGAAACGATCTCCGCTTTGTAGAAGGGCCAAAAGACCGGCCTTTTCACCGCAACGAGAACCTCCATCGTGGGCAACCCGGCCTTCCATGCCATTTCGGTAATGAAGAGTTCGTGAAATGGGCGAGAACCACCGAGGAAGAGGTCACTGGTCAGTGCTCGAAAGATCCCCCCGTGCTCATAATGGCGGATCACCATCCTCTCGGAACCCTTTTCGTCCATGGGGAGGGAGACGAGAGAGCCTCTTCCTTCCATGACTCGAGCCTTATCCCCGTGCTGGCGCAAGAGGGCCTCTGGGTTATGGATTTTCCTTCCCATGAGGCGATCTTTATAGAGGTCCTTGATGAGCAGCTCCGCCCTCCCCACTTTCATCAGGGAGAAGCCATCGGGCAATGTGAAGGTTGGATTCATTGGAGGCCAATCCTTTGGTTTTTTCCAATAATTTCCCCCAACCGGATAAGACGGTAATGAATCGGCCTCTTCTTGTCAAGAAATGGGTTTGAGATTTATGAAGAATGAGAAAAACGAGCTCTGAGCGAATTGCGGTTCTGCGGTGTTGCTGTGCTGCAGTCTTGCGGTCAGCGTGGACGAAGGCTATTTCTAATACTTATGGAGAAGACCGTTGTCCCTGAGCGAAGTCTGCTGGAAAAGTGCCATGTAGGGACAGGTCGTTGCCCGGGTTCCCTGGAGCGAACATTAAAGAATTTTGGCTAACCATTCTTAGTGAAGCGAAACGGCCGCAAAGACAATGTTTGAGCCCGGAGGGCGAGTTTTTGGATTTGCAGTGAAGCGAGCTTTAGAATGGTCCAAAATTATTTTCAGTGAGCGAAAGGGAATTCGGGCAACAGACCGAAGTGTGTTGAAGCGAAGGGACAAGGGTTTTCGCTCACATGAGAAAACATTTCTGAGCGGTGAAGAGCGAGTTTTTCGGAGACCTCGGTTTGACAAATGGAGTTGCTGTGATATAGATTTGATTAGGTTTATCCTTGCCTATAGAGGGTTTCGGCATGGATTATGAAGCAGTCATCGGCTTGGAGGTTCACGCTCAGCTGTTGACTCGGTCGAAAATTTTCTGCGGCTGCTCCACTACCTTTGGTGAGGAGCCTAACACACAAACCTGTCCCGTTTGTACGGGCCAACCCGGCTCCCTTCCGGTGCTCAATGTGAAGGCAGTTGAATTCGCTCTGAAAATGTCGCTGGCATGCCATTGCACGATCTCCCCCTTTTGCCTCTTTGCCCGGAAGAATTACTTTTATCCAGACCTTCCCAAGGGATACCAAATCTCCCAGTACGAGTATCCCCTGGCGAGGGACGGGTATGTTGAGATTTCCGTCGACGGCGGACAAAAACGGATTGGGATCATTCGGATCCACATGGAGGAGGACGCGGGGAAGTTGGTCCACGAGGGGGCCTTCGAATCCTCGTCCTCAAGCTTTGTGGATTTTAACCGGACGGGAGTCCCCTTGATCGAAATCGTGAGCGGGCCGGATATTCGAACCTCTGAGGAAGCTGGCCAGTACTTGAGGAGCTTGAGGGATATCCTGCGCTACCTTGAGATCTGTGACGGCGATATGGAGAAGGGCTCATTTCGGTGTGATGCCAACATATCAGTTCGTCCGCGAGGTCAAAGGGAATTTGGGACCCGGACTGAGCTGAAGAACATGAACTCCTTCCGTCATGTGGAGAAGGCCCTGGAATATGAGATTAAGAGGCAGATTACGTTGTTGGAGGGGGGAGAGAAGGTCGTCCAGGAAAGCCGGCTGTGGGATGAGGATCAGGAGCGAACCGTCTCCATGAGGGGGAAAGAGGAAGCCCACGATTATCGATATTTCCCCGATCCCGACCTCGTTCCCCTCGAGGTTTCCGAGGCTTGGATCGATGACATACGAAATACCCTTCCAGAGTTGCCCGTGGAGAAGAGGGACCGGTTCGTCGACCAGTACGGAATCCCGGAGTACGACGCCGGCATATTAACGGCATCTCGCGCCCTGGCGGAATACTATGAGGAATGCATAAGGCTCTCTGGGGAGGCCAAGATGGTAAGCAATTGGATAATGGGGGATCTCTTGAGGGAGTTGAAAAAGGATGATCGAGATATCGAGGAATGTCCGGTGACACCGCAACATCTGGCCTCCATGTTGAAGATGATCAAGGATGGAGTTATCAGCGGGAAGATCGCCAAAACGGTCTTCGAGGAGATGTACCAAAGCGGTAAGGAACCCGAGAAGATCGTTCGGGAGAAGGGGCTGGTTCAGCTGACCGATAGTGGAGAGATCCAACGGGTCATTCAAGGGGTTTTAGAGGAGAATCCGAAATTGGTGCAAGATTATCGAAAGGGGAAGGAGCAGCTTTTGGGATTTTTCGTGGGACAGGTAATGAAGGCGACGCGAGGAAAGGCAAATCCCAAATTGGTAAATGAGCTCTTGAGGGAAAGCTTGTCGAAAGGGTAATGGCCAATTCGGTTTCAGGATTTTCCCATGAAATATGAGACGATCGCATGGAGAGATGATAGGGTGGTAATGCTGGACCAGCGGGGGCTCCCGGCAGAAGAGGAATACGTGGAATGTGAACGGCCCGAGCAAGTGGCTGAGGCGATCAGAAACATGACCATTCGGGGAGCTCCGGCCATTGGCATCGCTGCTGCCATGGGGATTGCCCTTGGGGCGATGAGGCTTCGGGTCAAGAGCACTGCCCAATTCAAGCGGGGGCTCGATAAGATCTGCCGTATGATGATGGAGACCCGCCCGACCGCGGTCAACCTCCCCTGGGCTGTTCAGAGGATGAAAGACGCCCTGCGCAGGCACGAGGAAGAGGGTTTGGATGGATTGCGGCGGGCTCTGAAATCGGAGGCCATGGCCATACGGGAAGCCGACATCGAGGTCAATCGCCAAATAGGCCGAAATGGCAAGCGATATATCCGAACCGGAAGCGCCATCTTAACCCATTGTAATGCCGGGGCGTTGGCTACGGCGGGTTATGGAACCGCACTGGGAGTTATAAGGGCCGCCTATGAAGAGGGGAAGGACCTGGAGGTCTATGCATGCGAGACCCGACCTCGATTTCAGGGGGCGAGGTTGACGGCATGGGAACTGGATAAAGACGGTATTTCCACAACACTTATCACCGATAGCATGTCGGGATACCTGATGCGCAGGGGATTAATCCATTTGGTGATTGTGGGAGCAGACCGCATATCCGCCAACGGCGACGTTGCCAATAAAATCGGGACCTATTCTCTCGCCGTTCTCGCCAAGGCCAACCGGATTCCCTTCTACGTGGCCGCCCCCCTTTCTACCTTTGACCTCTCCCTCGGCACGGGCGATGAGATTCCCATTGAGGAACGCGACCCAAGGGAGGTGACCCATCTCTTCAGCAGGGAGATCGCGCCGAAGGGGGTAAGGGTATGGAATCCCGCCTTCGATGTAACCCCCCACGAATATATTACTGCGATCATTACTGAGCGAGGCGTTGTGCAAGAGCCCTTCGCTATGAGCATCAAGGGACTCTTTTCCTGATGAGAGCCAGCTTGGAAAGAATCATTACCTTGATGACTGATTTCGGCACGAAGGATGGATACGTCGGGGCGATGAAAGGGGTGATTTTGTCGATCAATCCGCGATGCACCGTGATTGATATCACTCATGAAATACCGCCCCAAGGGGTATTCGAAGGAGCATTCATATTGGGGAATACCTATCGCTCTTTCCCTCCGAGATCTATCCACCTGGCCGTCGTAGATCCAGGGGTGGGGACCCAACGGGAAGCCCTCGTGGTGGAGACCGAGGGCTACTATTTCGTCGGCCCGGACAACGGGCTTTTTACGTGGATTTTCCGTAAGGGAGAGATTAAACAGGTCGTAGGTATCCGCAACCGCGATTTTTTCCTGGAACAGATCAGCCAAACCTTTCACGGGCGGGACATCTTCGCACCGGTCGCGGCCCACCTTTCTCTGGGACGGAAGCCGCACGAGTTCGGAGTGAAGCTCGATACGTGGTCTGAGATGGATTTCCCGGAACCGACGGCCACGGACAAAGGGCTCATAGGGGAGGTAATCCACATTGATCGGTTCGGGAACTTGATTACTAATCTACCCCGCCGGTTCCTCGAACCCCTAGCTGGTAGAGGTCCCCTTCAAGTCCGCATAAAGGGGAAGCGGATATCGGGGCTGAAGACCGCTTATGCCGAGGCGCGACGGGGAGAGCTGATGGCCATCGTCGATAGCTTTGACCTGTTGGAGATTTCCGTCATGGGGGAGAGTGCCATGCAGGCCTTAAAGGCAGCCAAGGGGGATAGGGTCGAGCTGTTTTTGCCTTGAGGGATTGCGTGAAGGGGGGAAGGTAATCAGATGCCCCAGAGGATCGTCGGATTAGATATCGGAAGTCATTCCATCAAAGCAGTCCAGCTTCGGAGGGCCTTTCGGGGGTTCGAACTTGTGGGTTTCCACGAGAAGGAGATTCCGCGGGAAGGGGAGGCGTTATCGTCAGATGCGGTTGCTCAAACCATCGCCGAGCTTTTCGGTGAGGGGCGCCTTTCTGGGGATATGGTGATCACTTCCATTCCCGGACATCAAGTATCTGCCCGCATCATCAAGCTTCCCTTTTCCGATCGGAAAAAGCTCGAGCAGGTGATTCCCTTCGAGGTGGAAGGGTATACCCCCTTCAACATCGAGGAGATGGTCGTATCATACCACATCGTAAACGTCGATGAAGAGGGAGCCCAAATCCTCGCGCTCCTTGTTAAGAAGGAGGTGGTGAGGGATCACCTTGAGATACTTGAAAGGGTGGACATCTCGCCGAAGATCGTGGATCTGGATGTGCTTGCCCTCTATAGCCTCTCCAGCATTATCCTCCAAGGCGTCGAGGGTCCGTTTTCCATCGTTGATATTGGAGCCACGAAGACTTCAATATGCGTGGTTGAAGGCGGTCATGTATCCATGATCCGGAGTCTACCCATTGGCGGGGAAACCATCACAAAGGCCCTACAGGAGGAGTTTCATCTCTCTTATGAGGAAGCGGAGGAAGCCAAAACCCACCACGGCATTCTCCTGGAGGACACGGGAGGGTCCGAAGAGGAGAGAAGGTTTTCGAGATGCATCGAATCGTCCCTCTCGCCGTTGTTCAGGAAGATAAAGCAGACGTTTCATTCCTATGAGGCAGATTACCACCAGGGCATCCGTCGCATTTTTCTTTGTGGGGGAACCATCGCCCTTCACAACTTGACACCGTGTCTTTCGCGGGAGCTGGAGGTGGAGGCTGGGCCGCTGAACGTCTTGGAGGCTCCCTTCAATAAATTGCCCATGGGGTCCGTCGCGGCTGGTCTCATCCCACATGGTTTAGGTCTGGGTTTGAGGGGCGTGGGAAATGGAAGGTTTTCCCAGGCCAATTTTCGAAAGGATGAGTTTGCAATTCGAAGTGAAATTAAGGAGATTAAAGGGGGAATGCTCTTTGCCGGGATATTGATCCTGGCCATCCTTCTCCTGGTTTCTTTCGATTTCTACCTCAAATTGGATATGAAACAGAGGCGGTATGAGGATTTGAGAGGCGAAATTAGAAAGGTGTTCACCACCACGCTTCCCGAGGTCAAAAATATCGTGAACGAAGTGCAGCAGCAGAGGAGCAAGATTCAGGATCTAAAAAAGGGATCCCTGGTCTTCTTGGAGGCCGGGGGAGAGGGAATGTCCATGCTGGACCTGATGCGAGAGATTACCGTTCGAATTCCCGGCGATGTGAAAGTGGATGTTAAGGACCTGGTCATTGATAGGAGGAGGGTTGCGATAACGGGGGAGACGGATTCCTTTGAATCCGTCGACAAGATCAGGGCAGGACTTCAAGGATTTACGGGATTCAAACGGGTTGGCCTCACCCATGCCAAGGTGGGGGCAAAGGAGGATAAGGTAGAATTCAAGGTCTCAATATCCATGGAGGAGGGGAGGTCGAGATGAGGCTGGCCTTTAGGGAGAAGGTAGTCCTCGGTGCCGGGGTCGTCGTGGGGGCGCTTCTCCTCATATATACCCTCGTCATTACGCCCTATATGGAGAAGATGAGGATATTGGATCGGAGGATTTCCCAAAAGGTCGTCGAGCTGAAGGATATATCTGCCCTCAGCCAGGAATATATCGAGATCAAGGAAAGGATGGAGCAACTGAAAGGAAAGGCCCGGCGGA
>CAYFXP010000168.1:0-2460 GCA_964346935.1 uncultured Syntrophobacterales bacterium | reverse complement strand
GGTTCAGCAAGAACAGAAAGGACTCCCCGTTTAACACATTTCCAAATGCAAACATGGTACCCCCCCCGTTAATTGGCCTGGCGGTACAGCAATTCATGGCAATACCGCCGCAGAAATTCAATTGGTTCAATTGAACCATTTTAAAACCAAAATATCGATAATGTCAAGCTCTTTTACGGCGGATTAACGAGGAACTTGAAAATCGAGGGACTAAAAAGGCCAAGGCTGAAAACATAGCGCTGGTCATGCGAAAACACCTGCTTGACACGGCAAAACAGGTACTATAACGTGGTGCAGTCGGCAATGCCTACAGGAGTAGTTTCAGCGTTCATTGTGTTTGGGCAAAAAGAGGAGAATGAGAATGAGCATTTCGACTATTGGAAGTAGAAAGTCTTTGTACGAAGTGACGATGTATGACTCAAGAACGAAGACACAGGCCTTTTTGGTGATCGATACGCTTCAGACGGGATTGGCAGGTGGAGGGATTCGTATGACCCCGCACGTCACATTGAATGAAGTGAGACGTCTGGCCAAGACTATGACCTACAAGTTCGGTGCGGCCAAGGTCCCATTCGGTGGTGCCAAATCCGGGATCGTTGCTGATCCCAACTTGGCCGATAAGAAAAAGCACTTAGCCGCCTTTGCCCATATGGCCGCGCCATTTCTGAAGACCCTGTATGTGGCCGGAGAGGACCTGGGAACCACGGCGGACGATATTTCTTACATTTATAAGGAAGTTGGCATTTCCTGGGTCAAGGTGGCTAAAGAGAGGATGGCGGAAAGAGGGGAGGAGCTTCACATTCCCGATGATTTTAGACCTTCAGCAGCCGGGGGCGAAAACCTTGAGGAGATACTGACCGGATTTGGGATTGCCGAGGTTTCCGCCGAGGCTTGCAATTTTATGGGTCTCAAACAGGACCAAACCCGCGTGGCCATCCAGGGCTTCGGCACGGTGGGCAGCATGGCCGCCAAATTCATGTCCGACAAGGACTTTAAAATTGTAGCGGTGGCAGATATTTCGGGAACCATATACCATCCCGATGGGCTTCCATTAGAAAAACTCTTGGCAGCGAAGGATAAGAGCGGCACTATCGACCGAGCAAAGATGCCTCAGGACTGCCAGATCCTTGACCGGGATGAATGGCTGAATCTGGACGTAGACATTTTGGTCCCTGCGGCAATTGGCGATGCCATCCGTCAGGACAATGTTGCCGGAGTTAAGGCCAAACTGGTAGTCGAAGGAGCCAACTTTCCCGTGACCGAGGAAGCAGAAAGGTACTTCTATCAGCATGGCATTGCCAACGTTCCCGATTTTGTCGCCAATGCTGGGTCGGCTGGAGGTTTTGGTATGTTACTCACCGGCCAAGTTCCCCTGGACCCAGGTAAGATACTCGAGGTTCTCGCCTCACGCCTCAGAGAAACAACCCGTGAGGTGCTGTTTCTGAGCAAGGAAGAAGAAATATCTCCCAGATTTGCCGCCATCAGACTGGCCGAGGAGAGGCTCAGGGAAGCTGAAACGGGACAGCCTTAGATATCGACGGTCACTTTGCCCGAATCATCACCAGAACCATCTTGAATCTCTCCCGCGCTTCCACGGCGTGCGCCTTATCCGCCGGCATAATGATCTGCTGTCCCGTCCTGACCTCGTGATCCTTCCCCTCAATTGAGATGGCGGCGTTTCCATCAATTACCTCGACGAGGGCGTCATAGGGTGCCGTGTGCTCGCTCAGTTTTTGCCCCTTATCAAAGGCAAATACGGTAATCGTTCCAACCGGTTTATCGATTATCGCCCGGCTTACAATCGACCCTTCCTGATAATCGACCAATTCGGCGTAGCTAAATGGTCGTGCGAAGAGCCCTTCATCTTCCCTGGTCATGCCTTTTCTCCTTTCATCGGTATGCTGAAACGTGCTGTGCCTCGGGAGTAACATCCACCCACTCCTCCTTCAGTATATCGCCCTGAATGCCCACGACAATACATTTGACCGGGATCTTCCTCTCTGCCTGAGCTTCGGCCTCCAGCGCCAGGTGCAGAAGCCCGCTACAACAGGGAACCTGCATAATCATGACGGTGAGCGTGTTTATCTTCGCACCGTCGATTAGTGCCTTTAATTTTTCCAGGTAGATCTCCTTGCCCTCGTCCAGCTTGGGACAGGCGATCCCCAGGACCTTGCCGTTCAGGTAGTCCTTGTGAAAATCACCGAGTGAATAAGCCACGCAGTCAGCAGCCAGGAGCATATCAGCGCCCTGGTAGTGAGGTGCATTCGGAGAGAGAAGATGCATTTGAATCGGCCAGTGGGTGAGTTGCGAGGTCCGTTTTCCCGCAAGGGCCTCGGCAGCGGCGTCTTCCCTGGCAAAGGACATCATTCTCGAACCGGGGCAACCCCTAAAGGGCATCCCATGAATGGACGGTTCTTTTTCCCCTGGGATCGGGATACCTCCCTCCTTGAGGTACTCCAC
>CAYFXP010000167.1:0-2564 GCA_964346935.1 uncultured Syntrophobacterales bacterium | reverse complement strand
TCATCCAGATGTAGGGGAGGCTAACTAACAGAAGAACGACGGTCATAACAACTGCGATGGCAGAGGCATACTCAAACCGGAAGAACTGAAAATACTGTTTGTACGTATAGGTTGACAGTACCTCCGTCAAAATGCCCGGTCCTCCTTGGGTCATGGCCTGAATCAGGCCAAAGCGTCGAACCTCCCAAACGATGTCCAGCGCCAGCGCCACGACGATCATCTTCTTCAGCCCGGGAATGGTAATATGAATAAAAAGCTGCCACTTGGATGCTCCGTCAATGGCCCCGGCCTCGTAAAGGTTTCGGGGAATAGCCTGAAGCCCTGCCAGTAGTATCAGCATCACAAAGGGAAAGCCACGCCAGAGGTTTACGAGAATTACGCTGAATAATGCCAGCTTTGGATTCGACAGCCATTCCACCGGCGTATTAATGATTCCAATTTTGAGAAGGAAATCGTTGAGGGCTCCATAAATGGGATCGTACATCCATTTCCAGATAATGCCTGCCACCACATCGGGTACCACCCATGGAAGTAATGCGATCAAACGGAACAGCAGTTTCGCCGGCAGAGCCGTATTCAACACCATGGCGACGGCCAGCCCCAGTATCATGTGGCTGGCCACGCTGAGGGTCACGAAGACTGCCGTGTTCCAGAATGTCCTCGTAAAGAATGGGTCTTTTAGCAGATCTGCGTAGTGGGAAACGGTATAGGAGACCTCTCCAGCCTCTTCGGCCTTAATGCTGTAGGAGAGGCTTGTGATAGCGGGAAAACCAAGGACCAAAACCAGCAGCAAAACCCCTGGCAGCACGAAGAGCACCCACATGTGCCGGTCTCTTAGCCGAAAACCGAGGTCCAAGCAATTCCCCAATCCGGGAAAGGGGAGCAGTCCCCTGCTCCCCTTTCCCGATGGCTTGATTTTTCCTGTTTATGGCCCCTTTATCTGGCAAGAATGGCGTTGATCCGCTCGTGAGCTTCGGCCAGTGCTTTTTCAGGGGCCTTCATCCCCACGATGGCCTCCTGGAGAGACGTGGTAAAGGTGTCCATGATTTCGGGCCACTGTTTGATCTGCGGTTCCACCATTCCATAGGGAAGCTGGGAAGCGATGACACTCGCAAACTTGTCGTTCAGGATCTCCGGAGCAACGCCGCTGACGTCTTTTCGAGAAGAGAGCACGCGGTTGTCCACAAACCACTTCAGCTCTATCTCTTTGCTTGTGATGAACTTCATCAATTCCCAGGCCTCATTGGGGTGCTTGGTGTTGGGGCTCATGACCCACGAACTCAACCAGATGGCGGTTCCCTGCTTCCTCTCCACCGGGGCGGGGGCGCATTTTAAGACTTCATAGGCCTTTAAATCGGGATTGATCTTGTTCACGATGGGAGGCGTCCAGCCAGAGCCTAAGATCATGGCCACCTTCTTCTGGGCGAGTTGTGTCCGTACCTCCTGAGGATTCATGGCCGTCAATCCCGGCGGCACAACCTTGTGCTTCGTGTAGAGCTCCACGAAGAATGCGAACGCCTCCTTGGCCTCGGGCGAATCCAGGGCGGACCGTTTCATGTCCGGGGTCAGGTAGTCCGCTCCAAAACTCCAGAGCCAAGGGCCAAATCTAAGGGGAAACCCTGGGCTCTTAGCGCCAACCGTACCGAATCCCCACTGGTCAACTTTTCCGTCTCCGTCCGTGTCCCGGGTGAGTTTCTTCGCGTAGTCGAGAAACTCATCTGCGGTCTTGGGCGGCTTATCCGGATCGAGGCCGGCCGCCTTAAACATCGTCGTGTTGTAAAACAAGACCATGGTCATGTAATCGCCGGGCATCGCGTGCACTCTTCCTTTGTGCTTCATCAACTTGATCGGCAACGGATACCATGCATCAAGGAACCCCGGTCCTTCCCCTTCGATGAATGACGATAAATCTTTGGCATATCCCTTGCCGAAGAACATTGGCAGCGAAAAGGCATGGACGTGAAAGACATCCGGCGCTCGGCCTGCCGCGGACTCGACCGTGTATTTCGTCTCCTTCTCCTTGTAGGAAACGGGCTCCAGGGTCACCTTGATATTCGGATGTCGCTTGTGGAATATCTCCATAGCTTCGTTGAGAGACTTGTTCCAGACATCCTCGGTGAGATGCCAATCGGAAAACCTCAATGTTACTTTGGCTGATGCCGGCTGAAAACAAAACAGTGCCAGCATGACCACCGTACAAACACTAATAATTCCAATCTTCTTCATTTTCTTACCCCCCTTCTTGTAGTTTCTGAAAAATCACCTGAATGCGTCTTTTCCCCCACCCCCTTTCTCATGAGTCTCTTTCGTCTCGGTATTCTATGCCGGCTCCTTTCTCATGTCAACCGTGTCTTCTACCTCCCGATAACCTCTTTAACGACCTGCATCGTGTGATCAATGTCCTCGCGTGTAATCCCGTAGTGAGTCACCATCCTGACGCGCCGCCCAACCGGGGGATTCACCCTGACGCCTGATTCACCCAAGCCCTGGACGAACTTCTTCGCCTCCATCATTTCCGAGGGGACTTGAAAAAACACCATATTGGTTTGAACCGCCTCCATGTC
>CAYFXP010000166.1:0-7161 GCA_964346935.1 uncultured Syntrophobacterales bacterium | reverse complement strand
CGTGTACGGCCCGGTTATGGGTTTTCCCGTGGTCCCCGAGGAGGCGTGAATTCTCACCAGCTCGCTCATCGGAACGGCACAGAGCCCAAAGGGATAGTTATCCCTGAGGTCGGTTTTCACGGTGAAGGGGAGTTTTGCCAGGTCTTCAAGGGATTTAATATCCCCCGCCTCCAAACCCATGTCTTGGAACTTGTTCTTATAGAAGGGAATCCTCTCATAGACCCATTTGAACGTCTCCTGGAGGCTTTTCAGTTGGAGTTTTTGCATCTCTTCCAGCGGCATGCATTCGTGTTCTTTATCCCAAAACATGATTCCCTCCTCCTTCTCCAGAATTGCCAAAAAGAAATGCTCGGGTACCGGTGCGTTCCATGCCCATCATACCAAAAAAGGCTCATTCGCAAAAGGGCTTGCTAAAGGTATTTCCAGCACCTCTCGATGTGCTCATTCGGGAGCTTTCGGGTTAGAAGGCTCACGGCTACCGCCAAGGCGAAAGAAACCGGCAGGGCGATGAATTGGGCATCGATCACGGTCCAGGGAAAACCGGCCAATGTTGGCTTCCCGAAGAGATAATTGGCGATACCCAAGGCATCGGCCCCCTTGGCGTGGAAGAATCCCATCCAGATGATGCTGACGATGAACCCCCCAAGGTCGCGGAAAATCGCAACAGCCTTAGGCATTCCCTTCCAATAGAGCCCGAAGAGAAAGGACGGAAGGAACGTTGCCCCGCAGAGACCGAAGAAGAGTGCCGTGGCCACGGCGATGATGCTCGGGGAGAAGATCAACGAGAGGACGATGCACAGCACGATGCTCAGGGCGATTCCCAATCGGGTGATGAATACCGCCTCCTCCCCATGTTCAATCCTTCCGCCTCCAATTCCCTTCTCAAAGAAATCGCGGCCAAGTGAGGTCCCCCCCACGTGATATTGGGAGCTCAGGGTCGACATGGAAGCCGCCAGCATCGCCAAGAGGAATAATGATCCGAACCAACCCGGCATGATCTTTCCTACATAGAGCGGTATCACCTTGTCGATATTTCCCCCCGCTATGTTAATGGGAATCTCTCCGAAGGCCTTGTAGAAGATGACGTTGGTGAGATTGCCCACGGTGAAGGCAATCCCGGTCATCGCCAAGATGAAGATTCCCCCAATGGGGATGGCCCGGTTTAGCTCCCGATCTCGCTTTACCGTCATAAATCGGACGACTAACTGTGGTTGGGCCAGAACGCCGATGCCAACGCCGCAGATAACGGTGGAAATGAGGATCCACCAATGGGGGGAACTAAACCTGGGCATCTCCGTCCACCCCCGATGGCCCAGTTTTACCAGATTTTCGGGAACCAGATATGCCATATCGGCCAGGTATCGATGAGCAGGAATCACTCCTCCGGCCAACAGGTAGGTGTAAAGCAGGAGGATGACCATCATTATCAACATAATGGTTCCCTGGAAGGCGTCGGTGTACATCACCCCCCTGAGGCCTCCCAAAATGACGTACAGAGCTAGAATAACGGAAAAGGCCAGTACCGCGGCTGCGAAAGGGACGCGCAGATGGACCTCGACGAACCGGGATATACCGATCAACACCGCGGCCGCGTAGACGGGCATGAACAGGAAGATGACGATACCCGAAAAACCTTGAATAAAGGCGGATTGATAGCGTCTTCCCAGAAGCTCGGGCAAGGTGTGGGCATCCAAGACAAGGCCCAACTTCCGGGTTCGTTTCCCGAAGATGGCGAAGGCGAAGAATATCCCGAAAAAGATATTCATCCATGTCAGCCAAAGGATCCCCATTCCGAAAAGGGATGCAGCCCCTCCGAATCCGATAATAGCGGAGGTGCTGATGAAGGTTGCCCCGTAGGACATGGCCATCACATAGGGGTGCACCTCTCGTCCGGCGATCATGTAGTCAGCCGCCGTCTGGGTCTCGTGCCATCCCCTGTATCCCAGGTAGGCAACGATGAGAAGATAGATGATCACCAAAACAACATTAAGAGCCATTCAGAACCGTTCCTCGATCTCCCTCTGCTCCTTGGCCCATTTTGCGATCTCCGCCTCATCCGCTTCCCCGCCCCCTCTGTCCCACATAACGATTCCATAGATAACGCACAGGATCGCAGACAGGATACAGAGTACGTAAGCCAACCAACAGCCTAATCCCGATATCCCCCACATCTGCATACCCCGACCTTCAACGGGATTCAACTAAAACCAAGCCCTTCCTGCTATCCCTTAGGCTGTAACCCCGAGATATGTCTCCAGGACACCCAAGCTATCCCTGAGTTGTTGCGTCGTACCTTCGAACTCGACCGTGCCTTTATCGATGATGTAGTGGCGATCCGCCACTTCCAAGGCCATCTTCACGTTCTGTTCCGCGAGGAGGAGGGCAACACCTTCCTCTTTGATTTCCTGGATCGTCTCCTTGATTTCCTTCACGATCAATGGAGCAAGCCCTTCCGTAGGCTCATCCAGGAGGATCAGTGCCGTCCTTCCCAATAAGACTCGAGCAATGGCCAACATCTGCCTTTCCCCTCCGCTCAGGTGTCCACCCGGCTGTCTTCTCCTCTCCTTCAATATGGGGAATTTCCCGTAAACCCTCTCCAGCTCCTGTCTTTCACTGCCTTCACGTGTTGTCTTGAGCATGGCCAGCCTCAGGTTCTCCTCGACCGTCAGGGTTGGAAGGATTTGTTTCCCCTGGGGCACGAGCTTAATTCCGAGTTGAAAGATTTCGTGGGGCGGCTTTCCCGCAATCTCCATCTCGTGAAAGGTAATCCGTCCTCCCCGTGGTGGCGTTAGTCCCATGATGCTGCGGATGGTAGTGGTCTTCCCGGCTCCATTGCGTCCCAGCAGCGAAACGACCTCCCTCTCCTGCACGTGGAGAGAGATCCCGTGGAGGATATAACTCGGGCCATAATAGGTGTGAATATCTTCCACTTGAAGCATCAGAGCCCCCCTAGATAAGCTTCCCGAACACGCGGGTCCTTCTCTACTTCTTGCGGTGGGCCCTCGGCGATCTTTTGACCATAGTGCATTACCAGGATGGTATCAGAAACGCTCATCACCACATCCATCTTGTGCTCGATGAGGAGGATGGTCAAATCCTGGGCAAGTTTATCTATGAGCCGAACGGTTGACTGAGTCTCCAGGGAGGACATCCCTGAGGTCGGCTCATCCAACATGAGGAGATCTGGTTTCATGGCTAGGGTAATCCCAATCTCGAGGTGTCTCTGATCCCCGTAAGATAGGTTGCGTGCCAATGAGTCCCGGTGCTCGATCAGTCCGATCTGATTCAAGATCTCCTGAGCCTTCCGGTTGATCTCACTAAGACTGGACGCCGGTGTGAAAAAGGAAGATCTCATTCTGTCCTTCTGCTGCACGGCGAGCCGCACATTCTCAAAGACCGTAAGGTTGGGGAAAATATTGGTGATTTGAAAGGATCGTGCTAGGCCCTTTCGGGCAATAGCATTTGGAGGGAGGTTAGTAATATCCTCTCCCTTGAAGTTTACCCTGCCCATGGTTGGCCTGATTTTTCCGCTGATCAGGTTGAATAGGGTCGTCTTCCCCGCCCCGTTGGGCCCGATGATTGATTTAAGCTTACCCTGTTCCACGCCAAGATCGAACCGATTCACGGCGAACATATTTCCAAAGGCTTTGGTTATCTTTTCCGTCTCTAAAATCGGCGCCATTGCTTAATCATTCCTTATCTTCTCCGTCCTTACCTGCTCCGGGTGCGATGAGATCCCTTTTCAATTTTGGAGACGATTCCCCATCATTAACTGGATTCCTGTCTGAAATAATCCTCTCCGGCCTCTCTTCGGCCTCCCGTAACACCCGTCGCGAAATGTGAGCCAGCACAGCCGGTATGACCTTCCCGCGAAGATTGCCGTAAAGCCCGACGATCCCTCGCGGGGAGTAGAGAACGAAACCCACAAATATTACCCCCAGGATAAGCCGCCAATGCTCCGTGTAGGAGCTTATGAGATCTTTGGAGAAGAGGAAGACGATTGCCCCGATTACGGGGCCATAAAGCGTCCCCATGCCGCCAAAAAGGTTCATGACGAGTACTTCCGCCGAGGTAAACCAGTGCAGCACATCCGGATCAACAAATCTGAGGAGTGCGAAAAGCGATCCAGAGAGCCCTCCGATAATCCCGGAGATGACAAAAGACCGACGTTTGAATATCCGAACCTCGTACCCAATGAACTCCGCTCGCTCCTCATTATCACGGATAGCCTGCAGCACCCGCCCAAAAGGAGAGTTGACCAATCTGACACAGGCATAATAGACGACAACCACCACCCCAAGGACGAAATAGAAGAATACATATGGATTGCCAAGGCTGAGTACATATGGGGGGATGCCGATCTCCGGCCTTGGAACCCCTGTCAGCCCATCGGAACCCCCGGTGAAACTCTGCCAGTTGAAGGCCAGTTCATGAAACATTTCGGCGAATGCCAGCGTCAACATGGCAAAATAGACCCCGCGAATCCGAATGGACAGATAACCGATGAGCCAAGCAACAATCCAAGAAAAGATCAGGACAATGGCCAAGGCGAGCCAAATGGAATTGGCGAGCTTGAGAAGGGTGAGAGCCCCCCCGTAAGCCCCGATGCCAAAGAACGCCGCCGGGCCCAAGGAAACGAGCCCTGTGTAGCCCATGATGATATCAACGCTCAGGGCAAAGAGCCCTAATATGAGAAGTTCTGTCCCAAAACGAAGATAGAATGTGGAATAGATCTTCACTGCGACCCCTAACGGGAGGAGGCCAAAGAGGAAGAGGAAGAGGAAAAACCAATAATAGCCCCTTTCCGGTCCTCGAGGCAGCCTTAAAAGCCTCAGGCTCATCGGATTTCCTCAATTCCGAGGAGGCCTTGGGGCCGAACCAGAAGGACGACCACCATAACCATATACATCATGGCCCCCGTGAAGGCCGGGAATAGGATGACACTGAAGCTCTCGAGTACCCCGATCAGAATTCCCGCCAGGGCGGCCCCGGAAAGGCTGCCCAGGCCCCCAACCACCACAACGATGAATGCCGTAATGATGATGCCATCCCCCATATGGGGGTGAACGCTGAGGATCGGAGCCATCACGATGCCTGCTGCCCCGGCTATAGCGACACCGAAACCAAAGACAACGGTGAAGTACCGGGAAATATCGATGCCGAATGCGTTGGTGATCTCGCGGTTATGAGTGCCGGCCCGGATAATCAACCCGAATCGTGTTTCTTTCAGCATGTACCAGAAAAAAACCGATATCAATACTCCGACCAGAAGCACGAATAACCTATACATGGGATAGCTGATCCCCAGGAACGAAACCAAACCCCCGAATACCTCTGGCCTGGGAAATATGTGATAGGCCTTCCCCCAAACCAGCTCCGCCGAATTACCGATGACCAAGACGAGCCCGAAGGTGAGGAGGATGTGATACAGGGGGCTCCTCCCATAGAGGGGCCGAAAGGTCGAATATTCTAAGAGCATCCCGACAGCGCCTACGATGATAGGAGCTACGAGGAGGGAAAGCCAGAAATTGCCTGTTAACCTGAATATGGTCAGCCCGAAATAGGCCCCAAGCATATAGAGGACCCCATGGGCGAAATTGATAACCTCCATCAGCCCAAAGATGAGGGACAACCCGGAGGCAATAATCACATACATCAGCCCCAAGGTCAGCCCATTGAGAAGCTGCTTAAAGGCTATCTTGATAGTCATCTTTGGGAGGATTTGATAGAAGATGAGCCATATCAGCCCGGCGCATATGCCCGCCAAGATCATCGCATTGAGGAGAAACCTGCTGCTCGTATCGCCCTTCATCTCTCAATTTCCCTCATATCTCTCTTTGAGGGATAACAAGGCCGGAGAAAAGCAGGGCTCGCGTGGAAATTCAGTAAGTCCAGTCGCTCGAGCTGCCCAATGATTGGCCTTCTGGCTGAATTATGCGGGAGAAATTCCGCCGAATACGTGTGAATTGTCTCACAAGAAACGGTATGAAATAATACAGTGGAGGGAACTATATCCCTCCACTGTATTACCTGGCCCGATGGCTACTTGCACTTGCATTTCTGCGCGAGGCCCGCGATCGCCTCCTCGTCATCTATCGGCTTGCCGATCTGCTTCTCCACCGGAAAGGGATACTCCGGCACCTTCACGATCCGACCGGCCGCGATATTCCGAACGATCTGATGATCGCTGGCCCGGAAGTATGACCTCCCCATTGGCGCATTATACTTCTTTTCCTTCTCAAGCTCGGCCAACAGCTTCCCACGGTCAATGGATTTTGCCCTCTTTATGGCCTGAGCCATCATCTTCACAGCGACATAGGCGTTGTGAGAGAAGTTTTCCGGGTAATCGTTCCACCTCTTGTGGTAGGCCTCAACGAACTTCTTGTTCGTCCTCGACTTATGAATCACCGAGTACCGGATCGTGGTGTAATGGCCGAGAGCGATATCC
The DNA here is from genome assembly GCA_964346935.1 of uncultured Syntrophobacterales bacterium. Classification (GTDB taxonomy): domain Bacteria; phylum Desulfobacterota; class BSN033; order WVXP01. The sequence continues at coordinate 713 of CAYFXP010000166.1, read as the reverse complement.
CCGATCTCTCGAACGTTGAATTGGAGAATGGGATCTACCACGGGAAGCTTTCCCTTCCCCTCTCCGATGAGTCCCGCTGCATGGGCCTGCTGCATGAACGTCACGAGGGGGGATCCCAGCAAACACGTGGCGATGAAGTCCACTTTCCCAGCGTCTCTCGCCGCTGCGATCTCGGTGATGATCGCCGAGTGATCCTTCAGTCCAAATCCCTTCTCACCGCTGTATCCAACTTCTACGAGAAAATCCTTGGTCTTCTCCCGCCAGGTCTTCCTCATGGATAGGCCATATGCGTACTCGGGGATAACGAGCCAGTGGCGTTTCCCCAAGACACCCTTTTTCACGCGGTCGCGTACCATATGCACCAGAGCGCCAACGGCCTGCCAGGTCATCAACTCTGTCCGGAAGCCATAACGGCTGCACTTCGGATCAGCCGTATTGAACATATTCGTCCCCACCGTGGGGTTGAAAAAGACCTTATGCCGATCGATCACCTCTCGAACCGCCAAGGCGGAGCTGCTGCTGATACATCCTGTGATGAACTGGACCCCATTCTTCTCGATCAACTTCTCGGCCTTTTGCACCGCGACCGGGGCCTTGAGCGTGGTATCCTCCTGATACCACTTCAGGTCGGCAAACAGGCCGCCTCCGGCCTTCAGCTCCTCTAGTGCCAGAATTGACCCTTGCACCTGATGCTTACCCAAGGTTGCAAATGG
>CAYFXP010000165.1:0-2209 GCA_964346935.1 uncultured Syntrophobacterales bacterium | reverse complement strand
ATAGCCCAGCAAGAAGACGGCGACAAATAAGATAAGCCCCATGATAATGGGAAAACTCAACCACTGACTCGTCCCCCGTTCTCTTAAGGTCATCTCCATCGGGCCACTCCTTTCCACCGGAGTAGTTATTTTCGCCGGGCGCTCGGCTAATTCCGGTTGTGGAGGTGTTGGCTCTATCTCCGTTACCACGTCTTCAAGTGCATCCTTGAATTCCTTGGCGGTTTGGAAACGATCCTCCGCCCTCTTGCACAGGGCCTTCAGTATGACGCGGTCCAATCTCATAGGGAGGTTCGGGTTGACCGTTTTTGGGGAAATCGGTTCGCTCGTTACGATGTTGGTCATCACTTCCCATGGGGTTGATCCCGTAAAGGGAAGGCGCCCGGTCGCCAGCTGGTAGAGAACCACGCCGAGAGAGAAGATATCGGTCCGATTATCAACCTTGCTAAATCCCTTGAATTGCTCGGGGGAGCAGTAGTAGATCGTTCCCATGAACGTTTCGTCTTTTGTCTTCACCAAATCCGAGCCATCGATTCGGGCGATCCCGAAATCGGTTACCTTGACCGTGCCGTCCTCCGAGATGACGATGTTATCGGGCTTGATGTCTCGATGGATGATTCCGTTCTGGTGGGCAAAATCGAGGGCGACGCAGACTTGAACAATGTAGTTTACCAGGATAGGCAAGGGAAGTCTTGTCCTTAACTGGATCATTTGGGCCAGGGATTTGCCCCGCAGGTACTCCATGACGATGAAGTGTTGATTGCGCCTTTTCCCTACGTGATAGATGGATACGATGTTGGGGTGATTCAGCCTTGCCGCGGCCTGGGCCTCCTGCTGGAACCGAAGGATGATCTCATTTTTGGTCTCATCGCTCAGTTTCAGCCTGGGGTCGACCCGGAGGACTTTGATGGCTACGTCTCGGTTCAAGGCCACATCGTGGGCCAAAAAGACCGTGGCCATCCCCCCCTCGCCAATCTTGCCTTTGATTTTGTAACTGCTCTTGGTCTCCATGAGCGGATTATTCCCCTCGGTTGGGCACCCTTTTATCTAACAGTATTTCACAAGGGAAAGGCCTTTGCAATAGGTGTTTCCTATAACCGGATCCGGGGCATTTCAGGCCCTTATTGAAAAAGGGATATATCCGGGTAAGATCTGAGGCTCTCATGTTATTTGCTGCGACCTCTTTTCCTGTTGGGCGGACGGCTAACCCTCTTGTTCCCCCATCGTATCGGGGGGTTGGACATCGATTTTTTTCGCGCTGGGCGCTTTGATTTCGGTTTCCCCGAATCTTGCATGATTTCGGGGTAGGACGTGATCTTGATATGGTTTTTGAGATCGAATACGCCCCTGAGGCCGAAGAAGGTCCCAAAGGCATCGTCGACTTTCTCCTGAAGCTTGTCGGCCAGGGTAGCCGCCCCCGATTTGGGCGTCTCGGGCATGAGGATCTTCAGCGTCGTATCATCGTGCCAGTTCTTGATGTCGATATCCCGCGTGTTTTCCCGGAAGACGGTGGTAATGAGCTTTTTCATCTGATGGATCTTGAGCTTGGGCCGCTTTTGAATCAAATTCGCGAGGCCCGAGATGTCCAGTGTTAATACCGAGAAGGGAGAACCCGAGCGCTCAGTTCTGCGCCGTTCCTCGCGCAGGCGGAGGTTGAAAAAGCGCCGGTTGTAAAAACCGGTCTTCATGTCAATGATGTAGTTATTCGATTTAACCATGACCACACCAATGACGGCAAAATAACGACCGCAGACCGATGACCAGCGTAATTCGTGTCCGTGAAACGTGTTCGTGTCCGAAGGAGAATAATGTGCCGGTGTTCGAGACAATTATTTCAAAGATTTCGCCAGTCCTGCCAGCATTTGAGCTATTCGGTCGTAGCTTGATCGATATGAATCGTAGGTTTTTTCATCGATGTATTGCAAGTCCCGAGCCAGTAATAATTGATATGTTACTTCCCCAGCAGATCCTTTTGCAATTCCAACAAACTGTCGGTATTCCTTCGCATTCAATCTGTTTGCACCTTCAACCAGATTCATCGGCACCGAGTATGCAGCTCGTCGCATTTGGGATGTAAGCCCGAATTTTTCCTCCTCAGGAAAGCTTTTTGTGAGCACGTAAATTGCTAATGCCATCTCGTGAGACAATTTGAACACATCCAGATCTTCAACAGACTTCATTTACCCTTTCTCTCCATAGTCGAAAACGCATC
>CAYFXP010000164.1:0-9344 GCA_964346935.1 uncultured Syntrophobacterales bacterium | reverse complement strand
CGGCGTTCCATGGAAGGCCTCAAACGAATCACCATCTCGGGCCCCAAGGGCGAACCCATTCCCCTGACCAGCGTCGCCGATGTCTCCCTGTCGAGCGGCGTGGGAGCCATCATGCGCCTGGACCAGAAGCGGGTCGTTACCGTTTCCGGCGATGTCGCCGGCCGCCTCGCCAACGACGTCATCCGGGACATCGATTCGCGCCTGGGCAAGCTTGACTGGCCCCGCGGCTACACCTATCGCTTTACCGGCGAGCAGCAAGAGCAGACAAAGGCCAAGGACTTCCTGAGCAAGGCCTTCGTTGCCGCCATTTTTATCATCTTCATCATCCTCGTAACCCAGTTCAACTCCTTCGCGACTCCCTTCATCATCCTGACCTCGGTTCTCCTCTCGTTAATCGGCGTCTTCTTCGGCCTCCTGATCACCGGGACGGCCTTCGGCATCATCATGACGGGAGTCGGGGTCATAAGCCTCGCCGGCGTGGTGGTAAACAACACCATCGTCCTCATCGATTACTACAATCAGCTCAAGGCAAAGGGGCTCCCTTCCCGGGAGGCCCTTGTTCAAACCGGGCTTACCCGTTTTCGACCCGTCATGTTGACCGCCATTACCACGATCCTGGGACTTCTCCCCATGGCTACGGGGGTGAGCATCGATTTTCGAAAGCTGGCCTGGAATATTGGCGGTGAATCGTCTCAGTGGTGGGGGCCCATGGCCGTCGCGGTCATCTTCGGCCTGGGTGTGGCAACCCTGCTCACCCTGGTCGTCGCTCCGGTCCTCGTCTCGCTGACCCATGGCCGCCAAACCCGCCGTAAGGGCCAGACCTGAGCCCCACGCATTCATAAGGATACCAGAGCTTCCGGAGTCTAAGGAGAACTGCATCGTTCATGAGCGACTCGCGGGAGCAGTGGGGTACCCTTCGAGGGTGAGCAGGCTGCAATTCTGGAACCGGTCGTTGACCGGGTTCCCTGGAGAGAACATTATTCAGTGCTGCAGTGTTGCGGTCAGGGAGAGGCGAAAGAGGTTTGAGGTGAGAGGCGGGAAGAGAAATGTTAAATGACAAAGTTCAAATGAGAAAGTCCAAATCGAGAGATCTCTGGGAGAGCGGAAAAACGAGCTCTGAGCACGAATTATATTTTTTCGACAACCACTCCCAAGCCACGAGCGGGAAAAAACGCAGTTCTGGATTAAAAGAGGTTTAAACGCTTGAATCGTCGGAAAAATATGTTTGAGTGGCGAAGAGCGAGTTTTTTCGAGACTTCAAGGAAACGGTGGTGTTCTCCTGCAAAGGTCGATAAGGGAAAGATGATCAAGGGATTACGAAAAAACATGGCCTGAAAGTCCGGAATCTCCTGTAAGGATACTGCGGAATGTTAACACATATTGTGGTACCATGTTCTGGGTACCATGTTCTGAATGATATGGGATGAGGAGGGCTGGGGATATGAATACCGTGGAAAAGTACGAGAAATTCGTGAACATCAGCATGGTGGAGAAGGTGCAGCCCGTGGTAATCGAGAGGGCTAACGGGGCCACGGTTACCGATACCGAGGGGAAGAACTACATCGATTGTTTTTCGGGCATTGCGGTGATTAATGCCGGCCACTGTAATGAGCGGGTAATAGAGGCGGCAAAAGCCCAGATGGACAAATTGGTTCACTGCTGTTCCTATGTCTACCATTCCCAGCCGACGGCGGATTTGGCCGAAAAGCTGGCCCACATTACGCCAGGGAGATTACAGAAGAGCTTCTTCGGAAACGGGGGAGCCGAGGCGATTGAGGGGGCCTTGCGGCTGGCCAAGCAATTCACAGAAAGAACGGAGCTCATCGCCCTCCAGGCATCCTTCCATGGCCGTTCTTATGCCGCGTTGAGCATCACGGGCAACAATGCCCGAAAGAGGAGGGGCGGACCCTACATGGTGGGATGTACATTCCTGCCGGCTCCTTACTGTTACCGATGTTTCTATGAACTGGAATATCCCCAATGCCGCTTGAGGTGTGCACGGGCCCTGGAGGATATCATCAGGTTCGATACCTACGATAGCGTGGCCGCCTTCATCGCGGAGCCCATCCTCGGGGAAGGGGGCATGATCACACCGCCCGATGACTACTTCCTGGAGATCGAGAAGATATTAAGGAATCACGCAATCCTCTTGATCATCGATGAGGTACAGACGGGTTTCTGCAGAACCGGCAAGATGTTCGGCATTGAGCACTACGGGGTGGAGCCGGATATCATGGTGATGGCCAAGGGGATTGCTGACGGCTTTCCGCTGAGCGCGTTTATCGCACGGGAGGAGGTGGCCGATTCGTTCAAGCCGGGGGATCACTTATCGACCTTCGGGGGCAATCCCGTCTCCTGTGCGGCATCCCTTGCCAATATCGAATTCATGCTGGAAAGCGATTTAGCGTCCCAGGCCCTCCAAAAAGGGGAATTCTTGAGGAAGGAGCTGGAAAAAATGGCGGAACAGCATGAGATCATGGGGGAGATTCGGGGCAAGGGGTTGATGGTTGGCATTGAACTGGTTCGGGATAAGCAAAGGACCCCGGCCAATACCGAGGGGACTAAGATCAGGGATTTCTGCCGTGAGAATGGGTTACTCCCCGGATTGGGCGGTATCTATGGGAACGTTCTGAGGATTCAACCTCCCCTGGTAATAACGGAGGAAGAGCTTATCGGGGTGGTGAAGATCCTGGACTCGGCCTTCGCACGAATATACGCGTGATTCCGCCATCGTGCTCTCATTACCCTTTCCTACAACGGGAAGGCGCATCCGGGACTACGCCCGGAAGGTTTTTTTTCTAATCACCTGTCCCGGCCGGATGTCTTGAACCTCTCCATCCCGGAGCACCGGCTTGCCGTTCACGAATAAAAAATGCAAGCCGGAGGCGAACTGATTTGGGTTTTCATACGAGGCGTTATCTCGAAAATCCCCTAGGTCGAAGAGGATTACATCCGCACAAACCCCCGGTTCAATTCGGCCGCGATTCTCCAGCTTCAATCGCTCGGCCGGCGCCGAGGTCATCCTCCGAATAGCTTCCTCCAGGGAGAGGAGACTCCTCTCCCGACAGAAATGGCTGATCAATCGGGGAAAGGCCCCATAGGTCCGGGGATGAGGGAATTCCACGAGAATGCCATCGCTCCCCACCATGTGGAGGGAATGCCTCATGGCATATTCGACATCCTCCTCCCACATGGCGTGATAGATTGCCACGACCCGCAGCTTTTCCTCGACGAGAAGGTGCAGGGCTGCATCCTCGGGGGATATTCCCCGATCCCTCGATATGTCCTCCAGATTCTTGCCGACCAACCGCTGGTTCTCCTCGCTCTGCACCGACGCAATAACGACGGAGGACGCTCCCCCCCGACCCTCCATGGATTCCTTCAATGAGGCGAGGATGCTCTCCCGGGTTTGGGGATCATTCAGGCGATCTTGAAACCCTTTCCACCCCCCTTCCACCGCCCAACTCGGAAGGAGAACGGAGAGGGTTGTGCACGAGGCCGTATAGGGATATTGGTCGAACGAGATGTCGATTCCCTCTTCAACGGCGTGCTCCAATTTCTCCAGTACCTTCGGCATCTTGCCCCAATTCCCTCTCCCCGTGCATTTCAGATGAGATATGTGAACTGTACAACCGCTCTCCTTGCCGATCGTCATCATTTCCTCGAGGGCCTCAAACTGTCTTTCCTGTTCATTCCGAATGTGGGCCACCACAATTCCATCGTGCTCTCTTACCACCCTCGCCAGGGAAATCAATTCGCCCGTCTCCGAATAACTGCTGGGCGGATAGATCAGACCGAGGGAGAGGCCCATGGCACCCTGTTCCAGGCTCTCCGCCAACAGCTTCCCCATGCGATCCAGTTCGTCGACGGATGGCCGAGCCATCTTGTGACCCATCACGGCCAGCCGCAGATTGCAGTGGCCCACCAGGGTCATGACGTTCAGCTGGGGCTCCTTCTCTGCGAACCTCCGGAAGCCTTCTTCGACGCTCCAGGGCTCCCATTGATATTCAAGGGATCCCGCCAACGGTTCGATCAATTCCCTCAGGAGATCTTTCGATGCCTCCGTCACCGGCGCGGCCGAAATCCCATCCTGACCGATCAATTCCGTCGTAACCCCCTGATGAATCTTGTGCAGTGGAGGGGATCCATTGAGGTACAGGACATCCGAATGACTGTGCATATCGATGAATCCGGGGGCGGCGACCTTCCCGCTCGCTTCTATCACATTTCGAGCATCTAGATCGCCGAGGTTGCCCACCTCGGCGATCAGATCTTCGCGGATCGCGATATCCCCCGTGATCGAGGCATTTCCCATCCCGTCAACAATGACCGCATTCCTGATTAGCCAATCAACCATCGTAAGGCGCCCTTCATAATTGGACCTCCATTACCACCGCGCAACGATCGGAGGCTTTCGGTGAATTCACCCCCACGCCCGAAAACCGCTCTCCGGGGTACCTATCCGCCCGTTTGGCCAGCCCTCTGCGTTCAATGTGTGGCGGATGAGGGCTGCGCTCCCCCAGGGACTTCGAGAGGAGCAGATAATCCAATTGGCGGGAGGCGGGTTCGAGTGCTCCCCCGGCCCTTGAAGTAGTGGGTCCACCGTTCATCCTCGGGCAACCGATCCACAACATTTACAACCTGATCCCACTGAACTAACTCGCCGATGCCGGGCTCGCCTTGGTCATCGGATTCCATATAGTCCGTTCGGAATTTCCTCAACGTGTCCAGGTTTTCTACCTCCTGGAGTGCAATAATATCCGCATCCAAAGCCCATATGGTTTCAGCGGTGATCTCCTTCTCCCGTTCATCTTAGATGCTGAAGTAGGTGTGGTTCACGGTCCATCCATCACGGATAATCCTATCCAGGTTGCTTATATTCCGCCTGAACTGATTATCGTGCGAACAGATTCTCGGCGTTGAATGTCGTCACCTTAACCGAGTCCATGCTTTCCCCTTTCTTCACAGTTGAAGTCAGTCTTATTGTCCCATTATAAACGCGGGTTGTGAAAAGGACAACCGATCGCTCTTACTTCTGTTCGTAAATTCCTTGAGCGTCGGAGGGGAACCCGTATGTCACATCTTTACCGCAATAAACGAACGTCAAAACTGTATCTCTCAGTTCGAGAGATCGTAACATGTTTCATGTCCGGATGTGATGGGTTGATAAGGATGTTACATTCATGTTCAACAACGGCGGAAGGAACACGAAGCAAGAGCGTATCGTTTGCGAGCGCCCATCGTGTTCCTATTTCACCCAATTCCGGAGGATCGGGATAGTCTCGCCAGTTAGCAGGCAAGCCCGATATCGAGATCTTTTTGGGAGCGATACCATCGGGTATCTTAAGGGTAGCAATGCTTATATCCCCTGGAACAATCGATAAAGGGACATGAACCAAGTATTCTACCGTTGCCAGGGCCCTGTTTTCCGACGTGTAAATAATTCCAATGCCTTTATTGTTCCACCGTCCTCCATATACCCTTGCCCCGGTTCCAGACAAATCATGAATATATTTGGTCTTTGCAATTCGATATACGAGCATTACGCAAAGACGCCATGCTCAATTCTTCCGAGCTCATCCAGTACCATTTCCGCTCCGAATCTGGAGTTTAATAAGCTCAACGGCGTTTTGTCAGCCAGGGCTCTATTCGGGTGATCCATCCATGCAAGGAATTTATTCCTATCCTCAAAGACTTCAGTACCCCTGGCCGCTACCTCGGCAATCTGCAAGATCTGTTCGGATACGACCCGATTAAAGTGTTTCCTGGGGGCGTACCTCTGTATTGTGCGCTCGGTAACCGGAAGCAGGGCAGCCATTTGACTCATTGTGAAAGATAAGAATTTCGCCAGATGGCTGAGGGCATTTTTCGTAAGCCCCTTATTGCTCAATTCAATTAAATCCATTCGACTCTGGATCTTCTTCCGGAGGACTTTCTCTCCACCCAAAACATCAGCAACGCCTGAAAGCTCCATTTTATTGCCTCCTCATTGACTGATACGACATTTGTCATAAATATAGCGTCAAATGTCAGATGTGTCAAGGATGTTCTAACCTTAGCCTGTTTGTATCGCCTTTTTCTATGGTATTTTCCCCTGGCTCATGGTATTAGGTGTAGCATTACGGCGGAATGGGGGTGAAGGATGAAGAGGATAGCAGTAGTAGGTATTGGAAATAGCAAGTTCGGGGTGAGGGATGACGCCTCGATGAAGGAGCTGGCCTTTGAGGCCGTAAAGGAGGCTTTGGAGGACTGCGGCCTCGGGATCAAGGACATCGATTCCATGGTTACCGCCACGGCCTCGGATGAGTTCAGCTTTGCCCTGCAGCCCTCTGCCCAGATGCATGATTACCTTGGGTTCTACCCGAAGCCCAACTTCAGGGTTGAGGGCGCCTGTGCCAGTGGAAGCATGGCCATAAGGACCGCGTTCATGACCATTGGTTCCGGGCTCGCAGATGTGGTCCTCGCATTGGGGGCCGAGAAGATGACCGAGGTGGACACCCCCACGGCCACCGAGATAATGAGCAAAGGTGGGGATTCCCTCTGGGAATACCCGTTCGGCGTGAGCTTCCCCGGATATTACGCCCTTATCGCTCAAGCGCATATGGCGAGATACGGCACAACTGAAGAGCATCTTGCAATGGTGGCGGTGAAGAACCATCATTACGGCGCAATGAACCCCCTTGCTCACATGCAGAAGGAGGTGAGCCTCGAAGCAGCACTTTCATCGATGATGATTGCCCATCCCCTGAAGCTCTACGATTGCTCCCTCATAAGCGATGGCGCCGCCGCGGTTATCCTTGCCTCCGAGGAAAGGGCGAAGGAGCTCCCTAAAGAGCCGGTGTGGGTGATGGGGCTTGGCCTCGGCACTGATTCCCACTCCATGTGCGAAAGGGGAGACCTCACCTCCCTTGCGGGAGCGGCTTACGCAGCCCAGAAAGCATACGGGATGTCAGGCACCGGGCCGGATGATATAGATGTCGCCTGTGTCCACGACTGCTTTACCATCGCGGAGATCGTGGCCTATGAAGACCTCGGCTTTTGCGGGAAGGGAGAAGGAGGAAAATTTATAGAGGGGCGGCAGACATATGTCGACGGGAAAATCCCCGTAAATGTGGATGGAGGCCTCAAGTCAAAGGGACACCCCGTGGGGGCAACGGGGGTGAGCATGGCGGTGGAGATAACGAAACAACTGAGGGGAGAGGCAGGCCCGAGACAGGTGAATAACGCGGAGGTAGGTCTTACCCACAATGTGGGAGGTAGTGGCCAGATAACGGCCGTTCACATCTTCAGGAGGGAGTGAAATGGGCTTTGAACGGTTTTCGCTGTTTATTAAACACACGAAGATAAGGGACTTCGTGGATTACTTGGAGAACGGGAGGATCATGGCGAAACGATGCAAGGGCTGCGGCGCGAAGTACTATCCCCCCAGGGCCGATTGTGCCCGTTGCCTGGGCTCAGATATGGAGTGGGTCGAGATACCCTCGGAGGGAAGGCTTCTTACGTTTACCCAGGTATTTGTTCCCCCCGAGCACTATGCTTCAGCCCCCTCCTCGATGCCATTCTCCCGCACCCGCATAGAGCCCACTCCTGTGGGAATAATAGAGGTGGAGGGGGGGATAAGGATAATGGGGTTTATCCCGAAAACCGATGCGAATAAGATAACGATTGGCACGTCATTCAAGGCCGCGCCTGAGCTCCTTCCCGATGGAAGGATAACTATAATATTGAGCGCCAAGGAGGGATGAGGGTACGTTGCTCAAGGACCCATAGTTGATTGAAAAATTTGTTTCAGCCCTGAGCCTGTGCTTTGGCAACGAGCTCCATTCCCTTATCGAAGGCCTTGATATTTGCGTCCAATAGCTTTCCCGGGAAGCGTTCCTCCAAAATGGGCATCATTGTTTCCCTCGGGATCGGCAGGATATCCGCCCCTACCAGCGATCCCAGCAGAATTACATTCGTGTAGATGGGATTCCCCATTTTCAACGCCTCTTCGGTGGCGCCGACGAATGTAGTCCGGGATGACAGTCTTATGATCGATTCCCTCACCACATCCGGGTCGGGATAAGCCATGCCGCCGGGGGGATATATCGGCCTGGGATTAACGATGACGACGACATGAGGGCTCCCAAACTCCCCCAAGGCTCGCAGCGTTTCAACCGGCTCCATACCGAGGATCATATCGGCTTTCCCCTCAAGGGTTACCGAGCTATACAGGGTCTTCTCCGAGATTTTTATGTGGCTCGTAACTGGTCCGCCGCGTTGACTAACGCCGAAAGTGTCGGCAACGCTCACCATGAAGCCCTCATTTACGAGGGCCGTGCCGATGAATGCGGACAATAATACGTTACCCTGCCCACCGACGCCGGCTATGATAAGGTTAAACGGTTCCTTTTCCAGCCTCTTTTTGCTCACTGTGTTTCTTCCTCCCTGATAATCGCATTTGCCGGACAGATATCGGCACACACGCCACATCCCACACAAATGGCCTCGTCTATGGCGGCCGTTCCGGCTTCCCTGTCCCACATCAGCCCGGGACACCCGAACAGCCTGGTGCAAAGGCTGTCACAGCCGCAGCCTTCCCCCAAACATTTTTCGGGGTCGACGTGCACCTTGTATTCTCTCGGTATCTTTTTTCTGTCCTTCAGCAGCTGGCACATGTGTCGCAGTATTATCACCCTGACACCCGTTTCCTGCGCCATCATTCGCAGCAACGTCTTCGTGCTATCCTCCAGGTCGAAGGGGTCACAAACCTCAACGCGTGCGCCCAGTGCCCGGCAGATGGCCTCCATGTCCACTACCGTTGCCGGATCGCCAGTTGCAAGCTCCCCGGTACCGGGGTGAGGCTGGAAACCCGTCATAGCGGTAGCACTGTTATCGAGGATTAAGAGGGTAAAGTCGGCGTTGTTGTAGACGCCGTTGACCAGGGCCGGCAACGTGGCGTGGAAAAAGGTCGAATCACCGGTCACGGCGAGCACGGGTTGATCAAGGCCGAAGCGTTTTAGATTCCCCAATCCATTCGCAACACCCGTCCCGGATCCCATGGCATGGAGTGTCCTCATCTGGAAAAAGCCAGGGCTGGTGAATCCCAGGGTGTAACAGCCGATATCACCGCATACAAAGCCCTACCGACCATCCAGCTGGAGCGCCTTCTTTACCGCCCAATAGGTGGCACGATGAGGGCAACCAGCACACAGGTTAATGAGGCGGTCGGGTAGGATCTTGAGGGTCTCCTTAGCCTCCCTGTCGTAATCCGGGTCCCGCCCCCGGTACGTAATGCCCTGGATGTCCGTTAACGTCTTGATGACCAGGTCCGTGCTCTGTTCGTTATAGGGATCCACGTGTCC
>CAYFXP010000163.1:0-4503 GCA_964346935.1 uncultured Syntrophobacterales bacterium | reverse complement strand
GCGAGGGGTTTCACCAGATGCTGGAAACCCTCGATGGGGGGAGGCTCAGCGTTGGTGCCATGGGTCTAGGCGGTGCGCAAGGGGCTTTTGAGTGTGCCATGAAATATGCCCACGAAAGGGAGCAGTTCGGTAGGCCTATCGGCTCTTTTCAAGTTAATGCCTTCAAATTGGCTGACATGTATACCGAAATTGAAATGGCCAGGCTGTTGCTGTATAAGGCCTGCTGGCTTGCAGACACCAAACGCCCCTTCTCCAAGGAATCGGCCATGGCAAAACTCGTCTGTTCCGAAACGTATTATCGCGTTGCTAATCACGCTGTCCAACTCCACGGCGGATATGGGCTGATGAAGGAATACCCCATCGAGCGGCACTACCGAAACCAGAAGCTCCTCGACATTGGCGAGGGAACCTCGGAGGTCCAACGGATCATCATCGCGAGGCATATCGGAGTACCTGGAAGGGCCTTGTAGGCATCCCTCAAAAGGGCACTCTATCTGGTTTGTCTCGTTTATTTGGTTCCTTTCGTTCATCCGGTTGACCAGATAGACAAAATAAACTAAAGAAACCAGATGAACCAAAGAGACTAGACAAACCAGATAGACCCTATACCAACGGGTGACTAATGAACTTGGCGGAGAAAATCTTTCAGGGCGATATCAGGGCGGCTTCGAGGCTGATGCGGGATATCGATGACCGCATGCCCAACACCATGGAAGAGCTCAAGAGGATCTATCCAAAGACCGGAAATGCTTATATCATCGGTATAACGGGTCCTCCCGGCTCTGGAAAGAGCACCCTCGTGGACAAAACGGTGGAAATCCTCCGGAAGGAGGGGAAGACCGTCGGAATTGTGGCCGTCGACCCGACCAGCCCCTTTACCGGTGGCGCCATATTGGGGGACCGAATTCGCATGCAGAGGCATAGCGCCGACGATGGGGTGTTCCTTCGCCGCCTTGCGACCAGGGGAAGTTTGTGGGGCTTATCTCGATCGACCAATGATGTCATCAAGGTCATGGATGCCATGGGCAAGGACATCATCATCGTGGAAACGGTTGGAGTTGGCCAAGATGAGGTGGATATCGTTAATACCGCCCACACCTCGGTCGTGGTATTGGTCCCGGGACAGGGGGATGATATTCAGGCGATCAAAGCGGGGATCCTAGAAATCGGCGACATCTTCGTCATCAACAAGTGCGAGCGAGAGGGGGTCCATAGATTGGAACGGGAACTGAGGGCTACATTGGAGATGGGGGCCAAGCGGGAGGATGGGTGGATGCCCCCTATCTTTAAAACGGAAGCCCTCTTGAGCAAGGGGATCTTCGAATTTGTTTACGGAGTGTACAGGCACAAAGAGAAGCTCATGGCCAGCGAACACTTTGAGAGGAAAAACGCCGAAAGAACAAGGCTGGAGTTTCTATCCGTGCTCAGCAGCGAGTTGATGGAAAGCGTAGTAGGAAGGCTGAGGAAGGGGAAAAGGCTGGAGAAAATCATAGACGGCCTCATACAGAAGAGGGGCAATCCCTATTCAGCCGTGGAGAAAATACTGGATGAGGAATTAAAGGGAAGCTCGTGATCCCAATAATGGGGGAATAGTATATGGGAATCGAGAAGATGAGGAACGAACTCGACCGCAAAGACCGTGAAGCCCTTCTGGGCGGGGGAAAAGAACGAATCGAAAAGCAGCATGCAGCCGGGAAATTGACTGCCCGGGAAAGAATCGACCTCCTCCTGGACAAGGGATCCTTCGTGGAAATCGACCGCTTTGTAACCCATAGATGCAAGGATTTCGGCATGGAGGACAGGGAATTCCTCGGCGACGGCGTCATAACCGGTTATGGGAAGATCAACGATAGGCTCGCCTTCGTCTTTGCCCAGGACTTTACCATATTCGGTGGCACTCTCAGCTTAACCGTGGCTGAAAAAATCTGCAAAGTGATGGAATTGGCCATGAAAAACGGGGCTCCCCTTATCGGCGTCAATGACTCAGGTGGGGCGAGGATACAGGAGGGAGTGGGAAGCCTGGCGGGCTACGCGGATATCTTCCTCAGGAACACCCTGGCCTCCGGGGTCATCCCCCAAATATCGGTCATCCTGGGCCCATGCGCTGGAGGGGCGGTCTATTCCCCTGCCCTTACGGATTTCGTGTTTATGAGCAAGAAATCGAGCTACATGTTCATCACGGGCCCCAAGGTTGTCAAGGCCGTAACCCATGAGGACGTGACCGAGGAGGACCTCGGGGGGGCGATGGCCCACAACATCAAAAGTGGTGTTGCCCATTTCGCTGGGGAGGACCACGAGAACAGACTGAATATGGTGAAGGAACCCCTCAGCTACCTTCCCCAGAACAATCGGGAAAAACCTCCCCCCATTGACTGCACTGATGATCCTCAGCGGACCGACGACTCCCTGAAAACGGTGGTACCGGATGACCCCAAAAAACCCTATGATATTATCCAAATCGTTCGAAGCGTTGTGGATGAAGGGCACTTCTTCGAGGTTCACAAGTACTTCGCCAGAAACATCGTTATCGGCTTCGCCAGGCTCAACGGAATGCCCGTTGGCATCGTTGCCAACCAGCCCAATTGGCTTGCCGGGTGCCTTGATATCAACGCCTCCATAAAGGCGGCCCGGTTCGTGCGATTTCTGGATGCCTTCAACATTCCCATCATCACTTTCGAGGACGTTCCGGGATACCTCCCGGGCACCGCTCAAGAATTCGGGGGAATTATCAGAAATGGGGCGAAACTCATCTATGCTTATTCGGAGGCCACGGTACCCAAGATAACCGTGATCACGAGAAAGGCATATGGTGGGGCTTACTGCGTAATGTCGAGCAAACATCTACGCGGTGATATTAACTATGCCTATCCAACGGCGGAGATCGCAGTTATGGGGGCCGACGGCGCCGTGCCCATCATTTTCAAGAAGGAGATCGCGGGGGCCGATGATCCGGCAAAGAAAAGGGATGAGTTGGTGAACGAGTATCAGGAAAAATTTTCCAATCCTTACAGGGCGGCCGAACTGGGATACGTCGATGAAGTTATTAAGCCCGAGAAGACGAGGCCGAAGCTCATCGCGGCCTTAGAGATGCTGAAGAATAAGGTGGATTCCAATCCACCCAAGAAACATGGTAATATACCGCTTTGAGTTCCCCACAGGGAATTGGCGCAGAATATGGGGGGTTCTGAAAGAAAACCGTTATCCTTTCCCTTCAATGCTTCCGAGGTGACCCTTTCGGGGCTCGCAGGCGGGGAATACCTACCCCTTCCGGTCTCTAAAGGACAGGCTTTCCCCTTCCTCCTCGCCCTCGATGGGTACCTCACTTCTCCAGCAGACTTCGCTCAGGGACAACGGTTTTCTCTGCCGGCCATGAAGCTTCGAGTGGAAACTCTTAATTCGCACTCAGAGTTCCTTTTTCGAACCCTTGCATTGAACGGCAGAAAAATGCTGCTATCGCATCGCCCAAAAGGGAGCTAACCATGAAGGCCAAAAAAGATCCAAGGCAGGAACTGAGGAGATGGGAAGAAACCACCCTCACCAAAGTCCTCGATCGATACCCGGAGAGAAGGGAGACCTTTAAAACCACCTCCGATATCGAATTGAAGCGGGTTTACACCCCTTTGGACCTGGAGGAGTCTGATTATTGCACACAGTTGGGGTTTCCCGGCGAATATCCCTTTACGAGGGGAGTACAGCCAACCATGTACCGGGGCCGATTTTGGACCATGAGGCAATATGCCGGTTTCGCCACCGCCGAGGAGACCAACAAACGCTACCGATATCTCTTGGATCACGGCCAGACGGGCCTCAGTATGGCCTTCGACCTTCCGACCCAGATCGGTTACGATTCCGACCATCCCCTGAGCGTTGGCGAGGTTGGCAAAGTTGGCGTCGCCATCGATACCCTTGCTGACATGGAGACTGTCTTTGAGGGTATCCCCCTTGACAAGGTATCCACCTCCATGACGATCAATTCTACAGCGGCCATCCTCTTGGCCATGTATATCGCCGTGGCCGAAAAGCAGGAGGTAAGATCGGACTCCGTTAGGGGAACCATTCAAAATGAGATCCTCAAGGAATACGTTGCTCGGGGAACCTATATCTTCCCCCCGCAGGAATCCATGAGAATTGTAACGGATATCTTCGCCTTCTGCAAAGATCACGTTCCCCAACTGAACACCATCAGCATCAGCGGCTACCATATGAGGGAGGCCGGTTGCACCGCGGTCCAGGAGGTTGCCTTCACCTTGGCCGATGGCATCGCCTATGTTGAGGCAGCCATCGAGGCGAGGATGGATGTGGACTCCTTCGCCTCCAGGCTCTCCTTCTTCTTCGGCTGTCATAACGATTTCCTCGAGGAAATAGCCAAGTTCAGGGCGGCACGGCGGCTCTGGGCTCGGTTCATGAGGGAGCGATTTGGAGCCAAGATGGACGCCTCGTGTATGCTCCGTTTCCACACTCAGACTGCTGGATGTACCCTCATCCCCCAACAGGCCGACAACA
>CAYFXP010000162.1:0-1923 GCA_964346935.1 uncultured Syntrophobacterales bacterium | reverse complement strand
TCGGACCTTTCAAATGGTGAAACCCTTCTATCGATTGCCCGCTTTCAAGAATCTCATCATCCCCCTCTATTCACACAGGGTCAAGGGATTGAGGGGAGGCAAATACGGCGACAGGGACGATGTAGCCATTGACCTTCTGGAAGAGGTGGGATTTGAACGCGACTCTTTCGTGCCTTACAAAATGGCGTCCAGTCTGCCCCATGGTTATCTCAAGCGGTTGGAGCTGGCACGCTGCCTGACACTTCGACCTGATCTGCTCATCCTCGACGAGCTCTTCTCCGGGATGTCCATGTCGGAGGTTGCCAGTACCCTTCCCATTATCGAAAGGCTGAACGGAGAGGGGCTAACCATAATTATGGTGGAACATAGGTTAAGGGAACTTTTCCGGGTAGCTAATCGAGTAATGGCGCTGAACTTCGGAAGGAAGATCGCCGATGGTCCCGCCGGTGAGGTGATGGAGAGCGAGTCGGTTAAGGCAGCTTACCTTGGAAGCGAAGCTGAGGGCTAACATGCTTGAGGTAAAAAACCTGCTGGTCTTTTTCGAGAATGCCCTGGCCATAAACGACCTCAGCTTGGAGGTCCGTAAAGGGGAGATCGTGGGTGCCCTCGGCTCAAACAGCGCCGGCAAGACTACCTTGATGAATACCATATCCGGCCTTATTATTGACATGAAAAAGAAGGAAGACCGCAGGGGAGGTGAGAGGATAACGGTCCTGGGCCAGCTGAGGTTCGAAGGTCAGGATATAACAAGCACCAAGCCGAACGAAAGGGTCAGGAAAGGAATTGTTTTAAGCCGGGAAAGGCATCCCATCTTCCCCGACAGCAGCGTCGAGGAAAACCTAAAGATCGCCGCTTACCTCCGGAGGGATTCGGAGATAGAAAAGAGCTTCGAATTTGTCTATTCTGTCTTCCTTTGCCTGAAGGAGCTACGGAAGAGAAAGGCCGGGTTCTGCAGCGGAGGAGAGCAGCAGATGCTTGCCATCGGGATGGCTCTGATGACCAAACCCCGGCTGCTCCTTATGGATGAACCGTTGCTCGGGCTATCTCCAGCTTTACAGCAAGACTTAATCCGGGCGATAAGCCAAATACAAAAGGAAGGCGTCACTATATTGGTGACCGAGCAGTTCGCCAGGCCCCTTTTACCCATTATTGATCGGGGCTACGTTATTGAAAATGGCACGCTTGTCCTGAGCGGAACGGGCAAGGAGCTCATGGATAACCCTGAGGTGAGAGCAGCCTATTTCGGCTTCTAGGGAGAGCAGTGAAAGTATCTTTAACCTCAATTTATGAGCGGTTTGAGAGTGTAGTCCGGGAATTTTCGGATAGGCCTGCCCTCTTTTACTTGGGCAAGAGGTACACGTACTTCCAGTTGCTGGATTCGGCTGAGGGGTGTGCTGGAAGTTTACATAATCTGGGCATGGCAAAAGGCGATAAGGCGATCCTCTACCTCCCCAATTGCCCCCAGTGGATAATAGCCTGGCTCGCCCTATTGCGGATTAGTGCTGTCGCTATCCCTATCTCGCCCATTTATACGCCCCTCGACCTCAAATACATGGCCAACGACAGCGGGGCTGAGACGATCTTCTGTCTGGACACCAATTTCGGGTACGTGGCTCAGGTACTCCCCGAGACCGGCCTGAAAAGGGTGATTACAACGAATGTGGCCGAACTCCTCCCATGGTGGAAGAGGCTTATGGGCCGTGGTTTCAATAAGATCCCGAAAGGAAAGCTTGCCTCGGGGGAAGGGATTTTCAGCCTAAAAAAGCTCCTGAAAGTCGGCGACACCTCTTCATTGCCACCCTTGGGGACGAAAAGCGAAGAGATGTTCGAGATCCTCTACACGGGTGGCACTACAGGTCTCCCTAAGGGAGTGCCCTATTCAAACATCGTCTTTCTGGAAAGCGTTGCCGAGCAGCGATCGAT
>CAYFXP010000161.1:0-7361 GCA_964346935.1 uncultured Syntrophobacterales bacterium | reverse complement strand
CTCTTGTCTCCTCGAAATCCCTTATATATCCGGTGTCTACGAGGACCTTTTCCCTCCCATTGAAGACGAAGTGGTTGGCATTGAGCCATCCCCGCTCAATGAAAAATAGGTTTTCCGCTATTTCCACGACCATTAACCCCCTTTAGGAAATAACATCATCGAAATGACTTTCAGACTCTTTTCATCGGGCTTCCAGAACCTTAACCTGATTGTATATATCAATCACGGATCGGTCAAAAACAAAAAAGCCGGTAAGCTTCTCCACCGGCAAATATCATGTAAGTTGTTGATTTTTGATGGTACCCCCGGACGCTTCGCGAATCGCCCTTGGGCGAATACAGCATGCAAAATAAAAAAGGAGCTTGACAATAAACAGCCTCATGGAAGCAGCTGTCGCTCCCCGAATCTGAGGGCGAATTATCTCAGGAATAACTAAGAAAACGAAATCGCTACAAAATCTGTCAATTCCCATCTTGATTATTAGGAGCACTCTTTACCTTATTCCTTCCAACTGCAAATATTCTCAACTGTAAATCCACCCGGGCCAGATATTGTGTAATTGTGAAAAAACTAGAGATATTCAAAGGATATCTAAGACTTAAAGAGATTGTGAAATTTTTGAATTTTAGAATTATTAAACCATAGCTCAGGAATGGTCGGGCTCGAACAATATGGCAGTTTGATTTTTATATGAAATTTTTTTACAATATTGTCCATATTTTTTCATCTCAACAGAGAAAAGCTTATTCGCAATAGAGGAATGAAATCTTAATGGTCTTAATAAATTCAAAGTATTATCATCAAATAAAGAAACATGGAGTACGGGGAATTTTTGGCATTGTTTGGGAAAAGTCCTTACCCATAAGAACTAAGAGGTGTAAAATAGGGAATACGATATGGATGAGATCCCGACGGCTGATGAAGTGGCGAGTT
Organism: uncultured Syntrophobacterales bacterium; assembly: GCA_964346935.1. Classification (GTDB taxonomy): domain Bacteria; phylum Desulfobacterota; class BSN033; order WVXP01. Next base: position 6,428 of record CAYFXP010000161.1, on the reverse strand, counting down.
ATCTGAAAGTCTATACAGTATTCAAAAAGATCCTCGCGATGAGGGGTGAGTGTCGGCACAGCCGAGAAATCCCCTGAATGCTTATCACAATTATTTTCTGGGAAAAGGCTACAGAGAGGTGAAGGAAATGAGCAAAGGTAAAGCGGGTATTGGTTTTGATGATAATCAAAATTCCTTTGAGGCTGGTAAACGGGCGGCGGCAGTAGCCATGGAAGATATCGGCCAGAAAGAAGATAGGTTTGTTCTCGCTTTCTGCACAGGCAGGCATAATTATCAAGCGTGCTTCCAGGGGATACGATCCGAGGTGGGGGATGTCCCCATAATGGGCGGCCCTGCGATAGGCCTTATCACCAAAGATAATTTGGGTTATGAAGGCTACCAGGTGGGAGTTGCTGTGCTTCCCGGGGACCTGACCCTTGACAACGCGACAGTGGGCGGATTGGACAAGGGCGAAAAGAGCGTTGGATTGGAACTGGGCAAACAACTATCCGCCAAAAGAAACCCCAAGGAAAAACTTGCCCTCCTTTTCTATGATTCCATAAAATCTCCACCTCCGCCTGCACCTGTTCTCAATGTCTCTTCTTACCTGCTTGAGGGATTTGAGCAGGCAATCGGCAAAAATCCGCCTGTCATCGTTGGGGCCGGCTTGATCGGAACCTATTCCTTTGACAGGGGAAAATTGTTTTGCAGTACAAAGGTGGCTGATCAACACGCGGCGGCTGCCCTTCTGTCGGGCGATTGTTCTGTCCACACAACCATCATACACGGCTGCAAGCCGATGAGCGACTACCATACGATTACCCGGATAGAGGGACCAGTAGTATACGAGATCGACGGAAAGCCCGCGCTGGATGTGATTGACAATTTGCTGGGAAATCAGCAATGGCAGAGACGCCTCCCGCTTCTGCTGGTTACCCTTGGGGTCAACTATGGGGAGAAATATGCTCCTTATGATGAGAATCATTATGTTAGTAGGCTCATCGTCGGGATTATACCGGAAGAGAAGGCAATTGTCCTGTTTGAGGCGGATTTCGAAAACGGCACGGAGTTCCAATTCATGCGCCGCAACAGTGAGCTGATGGAAAAATCAGCGGAGAAGGGCTGCAAGAAGGCCCTGGCTTATCTGAAAGAAAACCATCAGGAACCTTTCTTTGCCCTGTATATCGACTGCGCCGGCAGGACCGCAGGCTTTTCGGGAGCGGAGAGGGAGGAGGCCTCCATTGTGCAAAGAACCATTGGCAAGGTTGCCCCCTTGCTTGGGTTTTATTCGGGGGTTGAAATCGCCCCGCTCATGGGGAAAAGCCGGGGCCTCGATTGGACAGGGGTGCTGCTACTCTTAAGCAGGGGTAAAGACCAATGAGAGAATGCGATACGATTCAACAGATCAGGAGGGAGCGGGATTATCTTGCCGTCCAGCTTGAAGAGGCCACGAAAGATCTGGCACGGCTCGATATGCTCAACCTCACCCTTACACGGCAGAAGAAGCAAGCCCTGACGGCTTTCCATCTAATCCGAGCCTTGCACGGGAGGGTGGAGCAAACCTTCACCATAGAGGACCTCTACTATAACGCTGCTGCCGTCCTCACCTCTGAGCTGCCCATGGATGCTTGTGCTCTGCTGAAGGTTAACCATGAAGCCCGGGAAATCTCCATCCTGGCCTCGGTGGGCTTGCCCGTGCCCGAAAATAGCAGGCTTAAACTGGATAAAGGTTTTACCAAGGAAGAATTCGTGGTCCCAACAGTTGTCAATAGTAAATCCTCCCCCGGACCATTCCAAGAATTTATCAGAAGCCATTTTGCATTCCCCTATTTCGTCTGGTATCCCATTGTCGACGAAGAGAATGGCACGCTGGTTCTCTACGCCGGAAACAGATTTGAAGACCTGGTGTCAAGGCAGCCTTTTTCCGAAGAGAGCCTTGAAACCTTTGGGGCGATTTCCTCGGTGATCCTATTACGGAGAGACAATATCGCCAAGACCCGGGAGATCCTCAGGAAGAAGGAGGAGAGGATCGATCTCCTGGGGGAAATCCTGAAAACATCCCCGATTTCCATTGTTGCCACGGATAAAGAGGAGAATATAACCTACTGCAACCCGGCCACGGAGAAACTGCTCGGGTATAAACAAGCGGAGCTATTGGGGAAACATCCGGCTATGCTAAACGCCGGACCAACCGCGGCGGCGATCGAGAAAGAAATCCAGGACACGGTCAGACGGGGAGGAGTCTGGAGGGGGGAGATCCAGTGCAGGAAGAAGAATGGCGACCTTTTTTATAACCACCTCTCGGTTTACCAAATACGGGACAGGGAGGGGAACTTTATCGCCATAGCCGGGTTTCAGGAGGACGTTACCGATCGCAAGCGGGCAGAGGAAGCCTTGAAAGAATCGGAGGAGAAATACAGAGCGATTTTTGAGAATACCGGAACTGCTACGATAATCATCGAGGAGGACACGACCATCTCCCTGGCGAACGCGGAGTTTGCAAGGCTTACCGGCTACTCCAAAGAGGAGCTGGAGGGAAAGAAGCGCTGGACGAAATTCGTTGCGAAGGATGACCTTGAGACAACCAAGAAGTACCATGATGCACGGAGAGTAGACCCCGACGCTGCGCCAAGGAAGTATGAACTCAAGATGACTGATCGCCAGGGAAACGTAAGGGATATCCTCGTAACGGTCGACATAATCCCGGGAACGAAGAAGAGCGTGGCATCGGCACTCGACATCACAGAACGTAAGCGTATGACTGAGGCACTGGAGGAAAGCGAGAGGCGCTACCGCCTCCTCGCGGAGAACGTGACCGACGTCATCTGGACAATGGATTTGGACCTCCAGTTCACCTACATCAGTCCCTCCATCAAGCTTTTGCTGGGTTACGGCGCCGAAGAGGCAATAACCCTGAGCGTTGAACAAATCTTGACCTCCCCATCCCTGGGGGTTGCCCTGGCGGCGTTTGAAGAGGAGATGGCATTGGAAAAAAAAGGGGCAGGCGATCCTTCCAGGTCGCGAGTGCTGGAGCTGGAACTCAATTGTAAGGATGGGTCCACGATATGGGCCGAGACCAAAGTAACGTTCCTCCGGGATTCGGCTGGAAGGCCTTTTGGGATTCTGGGGGTCGCACGCAACATCGATGAGCGCAAGCAGGCGGAAGAGGCAATCAAACAACGGAACAGGGAACTATCCGTCCTCAACGCCGTTGCTTGCACGGTTTCCCAATCCTTGGAGATAGATTCCATTCTCAACGAAGCGCCCAAGAAGCTACTCGACCTTCTTCCAATCGATATAGCAGCGATTCGTCTGAACCCCGAGGCCAAATGGCGCTTCTCATTTGCCGCCAATTGTCGTACTCCAAAACGTCTACGGAAAATGGTCAACGACATCCCGCTGGAAGGTCGCACGCTCAGGCCCGTCCTTAAAGGAGGGAAACCAACTATTCTCGACGCATGGCCGACAGACGAAAGACGAAGACGACACGTGATTAAGGAGCGCTTCGCAGCTATACCGCTACTGTCTAAGAGAATGGTGCACGGCATCTTGCTGGTTCATAAGGACACGGATTCCACCTTCTCTTCCGACGAAATTGAGCTATTCACCACTGTAGGGAATCAGATCGCCATAGCGGTGGATAACGCCTGGCTCTATCAAGAATTGAAGAAACAGTGGATGTTTACCACCACGCTCATCGACACCATGCCAGATGGAATGGGTGTCCTCGACGAGAAAGGGCAGATTGAATTCGCCAACCGGCGCTTGCTCCAGTTACTGGGCTACTCCTTTCAAGAATATCTGGGAATGCACTGGACCTCCTCCATCAATCCCGGCGACCATTCCTCGATAAGAGCTCAGCGCAAGTCCATAAGGAGCGCTCGGCCTTCAACCTATGAGTGCCGCCTCATAAGAAAGGATGGAGCTGCTATCCCCGTTCTCATCTCATGGGCTCCCCGGTTCGATGGCCAAAGGCAATATCAGGGAACCATAGGGATTGTGACGGATATCACTGAGCGCAAAGAGGCGGAAGAGGCGCTGAGGAGGAGCGAGCAGGAGAAAGATGCCATCCTGAACAGCATGTTGGAACTCGTGGTTTACCAGGACACAAATCACTGCATTGTGTGGGCGAACAGGGTCGCTCACGAATCGGTCGGGTTGACTGCTGAGCAATTACTCGGACGTCATTGCTATGAAATATGGCATGGTCGTGGGGAACCGTGTGTCGGTTGTCCCGTCGCAAAAGCCCGCGAAACAGGCCAACCCCAGGAAGGGGACATGGACGGCCCGAATGGACGATCATGGTTCATACGAAGTTATCCGGTTCGAGATGCAAATGGGGATATCACGGGTGTGGTCAAGGTTGTGCTGGACATCACGGAGAAAAAGCGAACGGAGGAGAAGCTGAGGGAGTATGAGGCACGATATACGCACCTGCTGGATCAAATGCCGGATGGGGTGGCCCTCGTTTCCCGAAGGCGGATCATCAGGGCTAACCCATCGATGGCTCAGTTGTTCGGCTCCCCATCTCCGGACACCATGCAGGGGCTCCGCACCTCGGATCTCGCCGCCCCTGGGTCGAAGAAGATTATGAACCAGCGGTCAACGTTGCGAACCCTGGGAAAGAAAGGGAGAAACCGCTTTGAATTTCAGGCGCTTCGGAAGGACGGATCTACCTTTCTTGCGGAGGTCACCCTTGCTGTCGACCGAAGCGAACCACATCCCTTCGTACTGGCCTTCATCCGTGATGTTACCGAGAGGAAAGCCTACGAGGAGCAACGGAAACGCTTATCGGAACGGATTATAACAGTGCAGGAGAGGGAGCGGGCTTCAATCGCTCGGGAGTTACACGACGAACTAGGACAGGCGCTGATGGGGATAAAGATGGACATGGCTTGGGTCAAAACTCATATCAAAGACATAGATACGATAGTTCCGGAAAGGTTAAAGGCCCTCGAAGAACTCATCGATACTACCCTCGAATCGGTGCGAGAGATGGCTGCCTCCCTTCATCCAAGCATTTTGGGCCGGCTCGGCCTAAGCGCAGCCATTGAGTGGTATGCGGGCGAGTTCGAACGGAGGACGGGAATTGAATGTATGATTGAAGTAGAATCCTGGGATTTCAGTATCGACAGTAATACGGCCATTCACATCTACCGCATCTTCCAGGAGGCCTTGACAAATATCGCTCGCCATGCTAGAGCATCACATGTCGATATACGAATTGCTCAGGATCAGGGATACGTAGCAATCAGTGTCTCTGATAACGGTCGAGGCATTTCTTCACAAAAGCTTTTGGGGCCGATGTCCCTGGGTATAGCGGGCATGCGCGAGCGGGCGGAGTTGATTAAAGGGAGGCTTGATATCCGAAACCGAAGGGGAAAGGGGACAACGGTAACCCTGCAGGTGCCCGCGTCGCCCTGAGAGGGTAAGGTATGATCAGAGTTTTTATTGCTGACGACCATGGCATTGTTCGCGGAGGCATCCGCCGGATACTGGAAGATCAGGAAGACATCCAGGTTGTGGGAGAGGCTGGAGACGGCCTGGAGGCCATTCAAAAGGTCCTGGAGGCTGCCCCGGACGTCATCCTGCTGGATATCAGCATGCCGGACATGGACGGGCTCGACGTCACCAAACAGCTCAAGGCCATAGACCCGAAAGTCCGAATTCTCATTTTGACGATGCACGCCGAAGAACAATACGCGCCACGGCTGATGAGAGCAGGGGCTATGGGGTATGTGATGAAGCATGCGGCGCCAGAGGAGCTCGTAAAGGCTATCCACCTAATCCATTCAGGAAGACGCTTTATCAGCCCGACCGTGGCTGAGAATATGGCCTGGAGGTATCTGGGAGACAAGGCGGATCTGACGCCAGTTGAATGTCTTTCGGACAGGGAGCTCCAGGTTCTCTGCCTGCTGGCAAGGGGCAACACCAATCAAGAAATAGCCGAATCGCTTCACCTCAGCGTTAAGACCATCGATACCTATCGGGCTCGTGTTCTGGGGAAGCTCAATCTCCGCAACAATGCTGAGCTGACACTGTTCGCCGTTCAGAACGGGCTCGTCGAGAAATAGCCTAAAGAACGGCAGCAATCCTCTTCTTGATCCCCCCGAACTACCTCTGCGTTTTGCCTCGGCATAAAACACTCCCAGGAATTGCTTCAAACAAATTCAGAAAATTTCCCACAGAAAAATCAGAAATAGCAGGCTGCCAAGCGGCCTGTTAATTGCTAGCTTCGGTACAGATACAGCTAGCATCCCCCTTTGACCGGTACCTCGTTCACCGCGGTCCAAGTACCCGATTTATTCGGAACCGCCGATGAAAGGCCCGGAGAAATGATAAACCGACTCAATGAAACAAAAATGGCTAAGAAAGTCCGCTGTCCTTATTTGGAAGAGGGGGGATCTCCCGTATGCCACGCAAAGCCAGGAGAAATAACAACCCCTAAT
>CAYFXP010000160.1:0-7016 GCA_964346935.1 uncultured Syntrophobacterales bacterium | reverse complement strand
TTTCCGCTTTTGCCCCATCATATGCACCTCCTCTTAAAATAGAGGATTAGGGGACCCGGTGTCAAAAATTTCTCCATGAATCCTGAAGACGATAAAAGAAGCTCTGAGCGTAAAATTATGTGGTGTTGCAGTGCTGCAGGCAAACAAGGATCAAATCCTAAATTCGAAACACTAAATACTAAACAATATCTAATTCCAAATGCCCAAATCCTAAACGTTTTGGTCATTTGATCATTCGTGCTTATTATTACTTAGAAAATAGATTTGATTTTCATCGTTCGAGGGTGACGGAGCCATCATGTAAAATTTGTTTAGTGTTTAGAAATTAGGATTTGGAATTTGCTTGTATTCTCTCCTGCACGCAAATATCTATGTCGTCATAAGCAAGTTGTGGGACGAAGTGGCGCCCCATATGCTCTTTGCAGTGGAGCGAACTTTAGAATGGTCGAAGAAATATTTTGAGCTGCGAAGAGTAATTCTTTCAACAATCCCTTTCCAACTACTCCTATAGAGGCAGGGACGAAGGAGTACCCTTTTTCAATAAAAACAAAAGACCCATGAAGACATTTCCTAAAAAACGAGGTAGCTCCAGAGCTGAAAATGATTGATTTTTCAATATATTGGAGATATTATTGAGATGAATGTATGATCAGGTTTAACGACATATTGGAACAGGTCACCGCTTATAACCCCCAGGCTGACCTCGATTTCCTCAAGAAAGCCTACGTCTTCTCCGCCAAGGTTCACCAGGGACAAGTTCGCCTCTCGGGAGAACCCTACCTCATTCACCCCTTGGAAGTCGCCCATCTCCTGGTGAGCCTTCGGTTAGATACGGCCAGCGTGGTCACGGGCTTGCTGCACGATGCCCTGGAAGACACCTTTACCACTCTGGAAGAGCTTCGGGAAAACTTCGGGCAAGAAGTGGCTCATTTGGTGGATGGAGTTACCAAAATCAGTAAGATAACCCTCACAACCTCGGAGGAGGAGGATCAGGCTGAGAACTTTCGAAAAATGATCCTCGCTATGGTCAAGGATATCAGGGTGATATTAGTGAAATTGGCGGATCGAATCCACAATATGCGGACTCTGCAATACCAGCTTCCTAATAAACAGAAAACCATTGCCCAGGAGACCCTCGATATATATTCCCCCTTGGCTAATCGGCTCGGGATCGACTGGATTAAGAACGAATTGGAGGACCTGAGCTTCCGATATCTGCACCCCGATATCTATCACGATATCAAGGGAAAGATTGCAAAGAAGGAGAAGGAAAGGGAGAGATACATCGAAGAGGTCAAAAGAATCATTACTAAGAAACTGTTCGAGCACAAAATTGAGGCCGAAGTGACGGGTCGTCCAAAACAGATCTACAGTATCTACAACAAGATGAACGGCCAGGATATTGACTTCGAACAGGTCTACGATCTCATCGCCTTTAGGATTATCGTTAACACCGTCAAGGAATGCTACGAAGCCCTTGGGATCGTCCATTCCCTTTGGAAGCCCATTCCCGGCAAATTCAAGGATTACATCGGCCTCCCCAAGGCTAACCGATACCAATCACTCCATACCGCTGTAATCGGGCTCTACGGGGAGAGAATGGAGATTCAAATCCGGACCCGGGATATGCATCGGGTCGCCGAGGAGGGAATAGCTGCTCACTGGAAATATAAGGAAGGGAAATTTACCGAGGGTGAGGATGACAAGCGAATCAACTGGTTGAGACAGCTTTTGGAATGGCAACGGGAACTCCAAGACAACAGCGAATTCTTGGAGACGGTCAAAATGGACCTCTATCCCAACGATGTCTACGTTTTTACCCCCAAGGGGGAGGTAAAGGAGTTCCCGAGGGAAGCCACCCCCGTGGACTTCGCCTACAGTATCCATACAGATATCGGACATCGGTGCGTTGGAGCTAAGGTGGGCGGAAGGCTCGTCCCGTTAAAGTATCAATTGAAAAGCGGGGACACCGTTGAAATTCTGACTTCCCCGAATCATCAACCCAGCAAGGATTGGTTGAAGTTCGTCAAGACTTCTCGCGCCCAGACCAAAATTCGACAATGGATCAAAAAGGAACAGAGGGAGAGGAGCATCGCCCTCGGGAGGGAGATCTGCGAGAAGGAATTCAGGAAATTCACCCTCAACTTCGCCAAATTGTTTAAATCCGAGGAAATCCAGAAGGTGGCCGCCGATTTCGGTTTTCAAGCCGTGGACGATCTTATGGCGGCGGTGGGATATGGAAAGGTCTCCTCCAAACAGATAATCGGAAAGCTGGTTCCCGGCGAAAAATTGGAGGGAAGGGATAAGAAGAGAGAGAGCCCGATTGAAAAGATCATTCATCTCGTAAAAAAGGGGCCCCAAGATGCCATTCGAATCAAGGGCGTCGATGATATGATGGTCCGTATTGCAAGCTGTTGCAATCCCCTTCCGGGGGATAGGATAACGGGTTTTATCACCCGAGGAAGGGGGATAACCATCCATACTGTCGACTGTTCCAACGTCTTGAATAGTGACCCGCAGAGAAAGGTGAAGGTTGAATGGGATTTAAGGCACAAGCACGTTCATCCCGTCCGGATTCGGGTAATATGCACGGATCGGAAGGGATTGTTGGCCGATATCAGTTCCTCCATTACCTCCAACGAGGCCAATATTACCAACGCTCAACTCAATACAACAAAAGACAAAAGGGCCGTCTGTACCTTTGCGGTGGAGATTAAGGATTTAAATCACCTGAGGAGGGTAATCGCTTCGCTGGAAAAGATTAAGGGAATTGTTGCAGTTGAAAGGTTGAAGATCTGAAGGGAGGGGGACCATTAAACCGCCTTCGCTATTTTACCCGAACGGATACACCGGGTGCAGACCCTCATCCTGAGGACATATTTATTTCTCAGTACCCTCATCCTATGCAGGTTCGGATACCAAATACGCTTTGCCTTGTTGTTGGCGTGGCTCACCTTATGGCCAAAGGAAGGGCCCTTTCCACAAATCTCACAAACCCTGGACATGATTCACCTCGTTTAGTTCAATAAAATAGCAAAAAAATAGCGACGCTGCAACCCAGAGCGCGTAAATTTCCTGAGTTTCGAGGTAACACCGTTCTCTCTGAGCGAAATCTCGTCCCCCCCTGTTTCCCGGATTTCCCGAAGCGAACATTACTCAGTGGTGCAGTCAAAAGTAAAAAGGTCAAGGCTAACTCCTTCGATTCATAAATTCGATTACGAATTCACTCACTCAGGACTTAGTGATGAGTGGGGAGTAAGCAGTAAGGAGTGAGCAGTGGGGACTAGGGAGCAAAAAGATAATGCTGGGGTTCAGGTAATGCCTGACATTGGAGGCGGAAGGCGAAATGAAAAATGCCAAATTACAAACAACTGATAACGAACGGATAACGAGCACGAACACGCAACACGAACTCTGAGCGAAGTGACAATGGTATCACTTGCCCTGCCATGATCCGCCAAGTAAAAAACCATCGCCGAGAGCAGAAAATCTACCGAAAGCGATTCGAAATCGCTCGAGCCACCTTAATGCCCGATAGGATCTCACCCTCAAAGCCCAAGTAGGGGATATTCTCCCTACATGCGACAAATAGGCCCTCCACCGGGGTACCGGTGGGAAGCATTTCACCTCCCATTCGAAAGGGCGGCACACCCCCGTATATGATGTCTCTATTGGCCCATTGGCCGCCATAACGCCCTAGAGAAGGTCGTCCATCGATCAGCCTGATCGACCTATCTAGGAATGGAGCGACCTCCAATAGGTGAACCAACATGTTCTCGATAACGCCTTTGATTTTCGCCCTATCCCATTTTCCCTCGTCCACTGGGATGAAGGCGTTGACCGTAACCGATTTCTTTCCCGATGGAGCGCCGACGCCCTCAGGCCCCATCAGGACTATGAGAAGGTTTCCATTTTCATACGGGGCGTCCATATCTCGCAGTGAAACGAAACAATCTCCTAAGCCGACGGGGACCCCTTTGGCATCAAGGCCGAGGTTTAATGAGAGTATGAAATACTTGGGCCAAAGACGTTTCTCCTTTCCGGCCCATTTCCGTCCTGAAAAGGCCGTGGGCATGAGCTTTTTCAGTTGGCAAAGGGGAAGGTTGCCGATGCAAACCCTGGATGATATGGTTTTATCCTGCCCGTTGGTATGAATCCTGAATTCTCCCGGGGATTTTTCGATGTGAACTCTGTTGAACGATTCGAGCACATTGACTTTTCCTCCGCCCTTCACCCCTTCCTCTTTAACCCTATCCATGAATCCCCGAGGACTCATCACATCCATGAGAACTTCATCCCGCATTAAGATACCAATGAGATGGGAAGTCAAGCTTAAAGGCCAATCATCAACATACAGGTAACTCATGCTTTTGATCTGAACGTCTATGAATCGAGTGAAAGCTTTATCTGCCTTCAAAGAGCGCAAGAAGGCTGACAATCGTCTATCGGATAAGACATGATATGCAAGAGCAAGCCGTTTTCCAATCCGGCCGAGGAGCGGTTGTTCATCGCCCAGGGCCATCATGGTACGGCGAATCCAATCTTCCTCCTGGAGCCGAGAGTAAAAGGTCTCGATGAGACCCGAGTTTCCCGGGAATCCCCTCTTCATCTCATCCAAGGAATCCGTCCGATAGGCTGCTATATCAATCCGATGGCCCGGGAGCAGGATTTGGCACTTGAGGTTTCCCCTATGGGCAAATTCGCCATCAGCTAAGCGGAGACCCAAGAGTTGATAAACACCCTCAATAACGGCCCTGCTAATGAAAATCTCGGAAAGGGTGGAAAACTGCCGAAACCGATACTTCCCGCGGAATTTGGCGGCTTTTCCTCCCTCCTCAAGGAACAGTACTGAAAATCCCCTCTTGACCAGAAGAGCCCCCGCTAAAATCCCGCTCGTATTGGCACCGAGGATGACAACGTCCCATCTCCTCATCGGATCACCCCATTCCCCCCGTAACGGATTCCGATCCCCGAGCGGCCTCACCTTAGTCCAGTACTTGGCAACCCTTGGTATGATAAGCCCCGGTTAACCCATCATCTCAGATATCCTCACGGACTAAGACTCCGTTCACCGCATCAGACGAACTCCACTCGTTCACCTGGCCCCTTTGCTTCGGATATTTCTCCGATCAGGTAAGCCTCTTCCCCCAATTTCTTCAGCCGAGTCAAAAGGCTTTCCGCCTCTTCAGCTCTGACCACGAGGATCATCCCGATTCCATTGTTAAAAGTCCTCCACATCTCCTCTTCCGAAATTCGACCCTTCTCCTGCAGAAAGGAAAAGATGGGAGGGACCCGCCATCTTCCCTTGTGAAGGGATACCTTACAGCCGGGCGGTAAAATCCTGGGAAGATTCCCCCTCATGCCCCCTCCCGTAATGTGGGCAATTCCCAGAAGCCGAAACTCCTGCTTCACCGGCACCACTGTTTTGGCATAGATTCGTGTTGGTTCCAAGAGCTCATCCCCGATTGTCCGCCCCAGCTCTTCGATCCAATCGTCCACTTCCAGATTCAGGTGATCGAAGATAATCTTTCTAGCCAGGGAATATCCATTGCTATGCAGCCCGCTGGAAGAAAGCCCGATCAGCCTGTCTCCCGGGGATATCTCAGATCCGTCAATCATTGCGCCCCTGCTGGCCATTCCCACGGCGAACCCCGCCAAATCATATTCCCCCGGTCCATAGAAGCCCGGCATTTCCGCGGTCTCCCCTCCGATTAAGGAACACCCGGCCTCCTTGCATCCTTTGCTAATTCCCTCGATAATGGAATTGGCCGTTTCCAATTCCAGCTTCCCCATTGCGATATAATCCATAAAAAAGAGGGGTTGAGCACCGCTGACGAGGATGTCATTGACACACATACCGACCAGATCGATTCCCACCGTCTCGTGCCGGTCGACCATGCAGGCCACTTTGAGCTTAGTTCCAACTCCATCCGTGGAAGCCACGAGTACTGGATCTCGATGTCCCATACGGCCCAGAGAATAACAAGCGCTGAAACCTCCCAACGACGTAAGCACCCGGGAGTTGAACGTGGATTCTACAAGGGGCTTTATCCTCCTTACGAATTCCTCTCCCAAATCCACATCCACTCCTGCATCCTTGTACAACATCGACCCATACCTCTTCGTGATATTGCATAAGACATTGTTTTAAATGGCTCAATCTTAGATAATCCCAAGCTCGATGTCAAATTATTTTACCACGGTACCTTCGCTTCAGGGCTTTTGGTCCGTTGCCCAAATTCCCCCTCGCTTACAGTTCATTTTTCCAGTTTTGCAGAGATCTTCTATTTGTTATTTGACATTGATTTTCGTGTCCGTGTCTTTCGTGCTCGTGCTGGTGATTCGTGACTCGTCATTGATTTTTTGGGATTTGAGGGCCTGTTGCCCAAAACCCATTCCGTTCACCGAAAAGGATTTTTGACCATTCAAAAGTTCGCTTCACTGCAAAGAGCGCCTATTCGGCGCTACTTCATCCCCAGACCGTGCCTTTCAGGTTCAGACATTTGATTTGCGGCCATTTCGCTTCACTAAGTATGGTTACCAAAAATTCTTTAATGTTCGCTCCAGGGAACCCAGCTAACAACCGGCTTCGGAAGCGCAGCCCTTGACTATCCATCCCCTTAGCCCTCCCACTGGGGTAATTGACTTTGTGAGGCATTTGTGATTATTTTAATAGTTCGAATTGTGAGTAGTCAAATGGAACTGCAGGATTTTCAGTATAGGCTTCCGCCCAACCTCATCGCCCAGTATCCATTGAGGGAACGGGATCAATCCCGCCTGATGGTAGTCCACCGCGATACGGGTTCCCTGGAACACCGAATCTTTCGCGATTTACCCGCGTATCTCAACGAAGGTGATGTCCTCGTCGTCAACGATACGAAGGTCTTGAGGGCAAGGCTCGTGGGAACGAAGGAAACCGGCGGGAAAGTTGAAGCCCTGATTACCGAGAGGACGGAGAATCGAACGTGGAAGTGCCTGGTCAAGAGGTCTAGGTCCATAAGCCGCGGCTCCACGGT
>CAYFXP010000159.1:0-3872 GCA_964346935.1 uncultured Syntrophobacterales bacterium | reverse complement strand
TCCAGCTCCCGGGCAAATTCCAAGCGCCCATGGTCGGGAGGGCTCAGTCGAATCATGCACTCCCCGAGGCTCACCATGTCAAATTGACAGGATTCTCGATCGCGAATCGAAAGGTTCATGACACTATCTCCTCCTTTTCCCCTATTGAACAGGGCTTTTCAGGCGGGAAATGGAACCCCCAACTCCTCGCCGAGCTGACCGAGGAGGCGAACATCCTCTTCCCTCATGGGACACCCCTCCTTTTCTCGGAGGCTCTTGGTCCGCAATTCAGGCTCTCCCGGTATCAGAATCTCCTTAACCTCGGGCGCGGTCGGTTGGCCCTTCAAGTCCTCAAAGAACTCATCTGCCCGTTTCTTAAATTCATTCACGGGGCAGAAAGCCCCAATGTCAATGGCCTGAACGTAGTGGCCCATAAATGCCTTATTCTCCCAGTCATCGAACTTCCGAATGATGTGGGCGCCGTACGGCATCCCCGTCAGGCGACTCGAGAGAATTTCAATCATGACCCCGATGGCATACCCCTTCGCCCCGCTCATGGGGACAGCGGCATAAGCCTTAGCGGGATCGGTAACGGGTTTTCCATTCCGGTCGACCGCCCAGTTGGATGGAATTGTCTTCCCGGCTTCGGCCGCCGCACGGATCTTACCGAAGGCAACTTCGCTAGTGGCCATGTCCATGCAAAACCAGGGATAGGTCCCGGCGGGGATACAGCAACAGATGGGGTTGGTGCCGAGGAATTTCTCCCTTCCCCCGAAGGGAATGACGTCACATTCACCATCAGACATCACCAGGCCGATGCAGTCCCGGTTCGCGCAGTACTCCGCGTAATAGGCGGCGGCGCCGAAGTGATTGGAGTTCTTTACCGCCACAATCCCGACGCCGGCCTCTTGAGCCATCTCCACCGCTTTTCGAGCGGCTTCCAGGGTAGACAGCTGGCCCAACGAAAAATCCGCGTCCAGAATCCCAATCCCTGCTCTCTTCTTCTCCCAACGAAATCGGGGGGTTGGATTGATTAAGCCCTTCTGCAATCGGCGCACATAGAGGTTGGCGAGGTAGATGCCATGGGTATCCACTCCTCTGAGGTTAGCCTCCACGAGGATTTCAGCAACCGTTTTTGCATCCTCCCCAGGGACTCCCGCTTTTTTGAATATCCCTTCGCCAAAGGTCCTCAACCTTTCCGCAGGAATTATGTACTGTGCTTTCATGGTTCCCTCTTCTTTGGTGGCGCTCTTACTGCTGGCTCCACTCCGTATGGAATATCCCCTCCCGATCCACTCTCTCATAGGTATGAGCACCGAAGAAATCCCTCTGGGCCTGGGTAAGATTCTGGGGGAGCCGATCCCTCCGATAACTATCGAAGTAGTTGAGGGATGCGCTGAGGGCAAGGCAGGGGATTCCGAGCCCGTTCGCCGTCCGAATAACCATTCTCCAGGAATCCTGTGCTTTCAGTATCCAGTTGCCGAATTCGGGGTGGAGAAGCAGGTTGGGAAGATCCGGTTGGCTCCGATAAGCCTCCTTGATGAGATCGAGGAACCGGGCCCTGATAATGCAACCCCCTTTCCAGATCCTGCTGATTTCGGCCAGATTGAGGTTCCACCCGTATTCCTCTGAAGCCGCCGTCATCATGGCCATACCCTGGGCGTAACTGCAAATCTTGCTGGCGTACAGGGCATTATGAACCGCATCGATCAGATTATCCTTTTTCCCTTCGAATTGCTTCGGTGGGCTCCCGAGGGTTTTGCTTGCCGCCTCTCGTTCCGCCTTGAATGCGGACAAAATCCTCGCCTCTACGGCCGCATTGATGGTTGGAATGGCCACTCCCAGGTCAAGCGCGATCTGGGAGGTCCACTTCCCCGTACCCTTCTGGCCTGCTTTGTCCAAAATCATATCGACCAAGGGCTTCCCCGTTTCCTCATCGATTTTCGTAAATATCTTCGCAGTAATCTCAATGAGGAAGGAGTTGAGCACCCCTTCGTTCCAACGGGCGAAGATATCGGCCAGATCCGTTGCTCCCAAACCCAAGGCAGTTTTCAAAAAATCGTACGCCTCGCCGATGAGCTGCATGTCGCCATACTCAATCCCATTGTGCACCATCTTCACAAAATGGCCAGCCCCTGAGGGACCGATATACGTGCAGCAGGGCCCATCGTCCACCTGGGCAGCAATCCTCGTCAATAGAGGCGCCAGACGGTCATAGGCTTCTTTGGGCCCGCCCGGCATGATGCTGGGCCCCTTCAGTGCCCCTTCCTCTCCCCCACTGATTCCCGTCCCCATGTAGTGGATACCCTTTTGGGCCAGGGCATCGTACCGTCGGCCCGTATCCCTGAAAAAGGAGTTTCCACCGTCAATGAGGATATCTCCCTTCGATAGGTACGGTTCGATTTGATCGATCAGCTCATCGACGGCCGGCCCTGCCTTTACCATCATAACAACCCGTTTCGGCGAATCCAGGGATTCTACCAACTCCTTGATCGAATAAGTCCCGTGGATGTTTTTGCCCGAGGCCCTTCCCCCCAGGAACCTCTTAACCTTGTCAGTGGTCCTGTTATACACGGAGACGGAATACCCCTTGTTCTCCATGTTGAGAACGAGGTTCTCCCCCATTACTGCCAATCCTATTAAGCCAATTTCTTGCTTTTGCATTCTAACCTCCTTAATTTATACGAGCTAATGGGACTTCCCCCTTGAGCACAGCGACGAGGTTTTTGACGGCCATGGTTGCCTGTCGAACCACGCTCTCGTAGGTCCTTGAACCGATGTGGGGAGTCAGGATGACATTTTCCAAATCGCTTGCCACCAAGGGATCATTAGGACCAGGGGGCTCGTGTTCCAGAACATCAGCCGCATAACCGGCAATCCTCCCCTCTCCTAACGCCTCCAGGAGATCAGCAGTGTTAACCAATCCCCCACGAGCACAGTTGATCAGGTATGCCGTCGGTTTCATCAGGCTCAGCCGATCCCGGTTGATGAAATGACGATTTTCGGGAGTTAGATTCATGTGCAATGTGATAATATCGCTCTGCTCAAGGAGTTCCTCAGCCAACATGCACCTGCCCACGGAATACTGTTGGCAAAAGGGGTCATCCCAAATCGGATCACATCCCAAGACCTTCATCTCGAAAGCCAGCGCCCTTCTCGCCACCTGCTTGCCGATCCGCCCCATTCCGATAATTCCTATGGCTTTCCCCCACAGTTCGTGTCCCGTTATCCGCTTCCACTGCCCCTCCTTTACTAAGCGATTTTCCTGAGGGATGTTCCTGGCAAGGGAGATCATCAGCCCAAAGACATGCTCGGCCACCGTGACCTCATTCACCCCTGGGGTATACGTCACCGGGATACTCCGCTCCCGGGCAGCCTCAAGGTCAATCCGATCCACCCCGATCCCATATTTGCTGACAACCTTCAGCCTCGGCAAGGCCTGCTCGATCACCCTTGGGGTAATTTCATCATCCCCACAGATGATGCCATCCACATCGCCCATTAAATCCACCATCTGATTCTCTCCCAGCGGCCCCTTAGCTGTAACGATCTCATATCCCTGCTCTCGGAGAAGATCATGATGGGTCCCGGGTGTATCCATGAATGAGGTTGTCGTAATCAAGACGCGCATTTTTTCCTCCGATTTCACTTAAATGGATCTGACGGAAGAACCGCCATCTACCACGAGGTCGACCCCCCAATAAAACTACCAGCTTTCTCAGAAGAGAGCAACGGAGTCCCAGCAATCATCTCTTCCATCCTTTCCCCCTCGAGCTCTCTTCCGACGCTTCACTTAATGAACTGAAAACACGAGGCGGCCTGCCAAAAGGACCTGCTCTACGTGGATGCGTTTCCGGACTGCCTTGAACAAAACGATGTCGGCCCGTTCTCCC
>CAYFXP010000158.1:0-2895 GCA_964346935.1 uncultured Syntrophobacterales bacterium | reverse complement strand
TATCGGGAGCTTGAAAAGGATAGCGTTGGGCGTATTTTAGGTAAGCAGCTGCTCCGCTCAGGAACCGCCATCGGAGCTAACGTACATGAGGCACAGGGTGGTCAAAGCAGAGCTGATTTCATCGCCAAAATGTCCATCGCCCAAAAGAAGCCCTCGAATCTGCCTACTGGCTTCGCCTTATCAAAGACATAAATCTCATCTCGGCGACCGCAATGGATGGGTTGTCTGCCGAAACCGAAGAGCTGGTTAAGATTCTTTCTTCTATTCTGATTACCTCGAAGCACGGAGGACAAAAGACTTAATCTTTTATTCTGCATTCGTATTTCTTTTTCAATTCTCTTCATTTCTCAATTTTTCATTTCTTTGTCGTTAGTCCTTTCTCGATGGCGTAGGCGGTCAGGGCTGATGCGCTGTGGAGATCGAGCTTTTCTATAATATTGGCCCGGTGTTTATCCACGGTTTTCACGCTGATATGGAGTATTTCCGCAATTTGCTTATGTTTGTACCCCTCGCCGATTAGCTTGAGTACCTGTCGTTCACGAGGGGTTAGGGCGTCCCATCCCGAACTCACATCCGGTGGTCTTTTTCCGGTTAGGAACCCTTCTAAAATCCTTCCAGAAATCCCCGGGCTGATGTAGTGCTTTCCGGACAAGACGTATTTTATAGCCGTCAGTAGTTCCATATGGGTTGAGTCTTTTAGGCAATAGCCATCGGCGCCCAGCTTGAAGGCCTCGGTGACGTATTTTTCCGCGTTATGAATGGTCAAGAGCAATACTTTGGTGTCTGGAGAAAGCGTCTTAATCTCACTGATGATCGGCAACCCATCTACTTTGGGCATGGATATATCCAGGAGGATGAGGTCGGGCTTTTGGTCCCGTACCCGGTGGAGGGCCTGGAGGCCGTCTCCGGCCTCCGCGACCACATCGAAATCGGGAGTCGAGGAGAGGAAGGAACACAATGCCTCCCTTACGAATGTTTGATCCTCCGCTATAACGATTTTCTTTTTTTCTTCCACGGCGCCTTCTCCTTCGATTTAGGGATTTGGGAGAGCCTGGTCATGGAATCGAGGAATCTGCTTTATAGCTGAGGGATAAAACATATTCCCCCATAAAATACATGATACACCCTATATACCATAACGAGGCAATTTGGTAAACTTCCCCCCGGGAAAAGGATAGGGTTTCGGGTTGGTGTCTTGGCATGATTCTTGATTACTTAGGAGCCAAGGCTTAGACGCGGAGTGAGGAAAGACGCGATGAGTATTCCGGGGGAGGGAACAAACATGCTTATTGTCGAAGATAACCCGGATTATCGAGCACAAATCAAGGAGATTCTCTGCATTCATTTTCCAACCGCAGGCGTTAACGAAGCAGGGGACGCAGCGGAAGCCCTTCGAAAAATACGTGAAAGCCCCCCTCGGGTCATTATCATGGACATTCGGCTGCCCGGAACGAGCGGACTCGATTTAACCAAAAAGATAAAAGATTCGCATCCGGAGATCGAGATCATCGTTCTCACGAATCATGACCTATCGGCATATCGTGAGGCAGCACTTCGTTATGGGGCGAGGGATTTTCTCTCCAAGGACTCCGCGACCGAAGGAGACATCGTGAGATCGGTCGAGGCCGCACTATCCAACATCAGCTAATCCTCCCCCTCTATCAATCTGGGGTTCAATCTGGGGTCGAACCTACAAAATACATTTGACAAAACCATCATTCCCTTAGTAACCTCCGACTCATGGCCAGGCAACCAAGGATTGAATACGAAGGGGCATTCTATCACGTTACGTCAAGGGGCAACCTGAAACAGAGCATTTACTTTGAAGATAGTGATAGGGAAAAATACTTAGCAATCCTTGGGAGAATCAAGGAACGATATGGTTGTACCTTCCACGCCTATGTCCTGATGGATAACCATTTTCACCTGCTGATTGAAACCCCTCGCGCAAATCTTCATCAATTGATGCAAAACCTCAACACCTCCTACACGGTTTTTATAAACAGGAAGTACCAGAGAAGCGGACATCTCTTCCACGGCAGATATAAGGCCATCATAGTGGACAAGGATGTGTATCTGCTAGCACTAAGCAAGTATATCCATTTGAATCCCGTCAGGGCTGGAACTGTTCGTTTACCTGAGCAATATCGGTGGAGCAGTTATGGGGAATACATTGGCCCTCGAGGCTTCGGACTTGTAAATACTCGGGATACCCTGTCCCATTTTTCAGGAGATCCAGCTAAAGCAGTGGCACAATACAAGAGCTTTGTTGAATCGGCAATAGAAGGCACCGATAGTCCTTTTAAGGATCTGAGGGCAGGCATCGTTCTCGGAGGGGAGGATTTTGTAGAGGAGAAGCTAGAGGCCTTGGTAAGGGATAAAGGTGCTGACAGGGAACTTCCTGCATTGAAAAGGCTTCGAACCGAAGCTTCAATAGGAGAAGTCATCAAGGTGGTGGCAGACCACTATGGTTTAGATTCTGACCATTTAAGAGAAGGGTGAAACGGTATGCTGCAGAAAGAAAAATAGCCATTTATCTCGCAAAGATTGGGAGTGGCCAGAGAAATTCTTCGGTCGCGGTTCATTTTGGGATAACTACCCAGGCAGTGACCAATGTCCTTACCGGGATGGAAAAAGAGCTTGAGCGGTCAGCAGGGGTGCGAGAGGAGATAGAAGGAATCAAAGGTAAAATGTAAATTGTAGGTTTGACCCCATGACTTTTATATGCGATTACCATCGAGGACGCCGGTGTGGAGGAGGCGCTAAAGATTTATAATTCATCGAAGTAAATGGTACGGCACAGGCGTCAACGGATGTCCGACTTATGAAGCTCACATTCCGGGGAACGCGGGGATATATCGAAGCGAGAACACGGCGTCATCGGATGCACGCTTC
>CAYFXP010000157.1:0-5314 GCA_964346935.1 uncultured Syntrophobacterales bacterium | reverse complement strand
CGACTAGGGGACAGGGTTGTGACGTCTGGCCTGGGCGGGCGGTACCCAAAGGGTCTCATGATTGGCACAATCAGCAAGATTAAAAAGAGGAAATACGGCCTCTTTCAGCAGGCCGAAATTATACCGAGCGTCAATTTTACAAAGCTGGAAGAGGTGTTCGTCATTACCGAAAATCATCCTATGGAACTCCCACCATGACACCCTTAGGGGAGTCGATGCTCTTGAGATACGGTGCTTTTTTACCCGATGATTAAGGCAAACCCATGAAGAAGAATTTCTGCCTGATGGGGTTCATCTTCTTGAGCCTCGTGATCCAAACAACGGCGTCGGCCCAGCTTCCCCACCAGCTGGCCAAGCCCGATCTCCTGCTCATATTAACCGTCTACTTGGGGCTGTTTGCAAGTCCCCTTGCCGGAGCGACCCTTGCCTTGTTGTCCGGCTACATGATGGATGTCTTTTCCGGGAGTATCTTCGGCATCCAGGCCTTCTCCAAAACCGCCATCTTCTTCTTAACCATTGTCATAAGGGATCGGTTCTATGTAAATAGCCCTCTATTCCAGGCAGGTATCGTCTTCTTCTTGAGCATCATCGAGGGATTTATCATCATTTCGATCCTGGGTTTGGTAACCCCCATTGGAAATTTCATCCCGTCCTTCTTCACGTTTATTATCCCCAAATCGCTCATTACGGGATTGGTAGGGCCCTTCTTTATACCTCTGATCAGATACGTCTCCCTCCTTCCGCAGGGGGAAACGACTAAATAATTACGAAGCCGTCAAATAATGACGGATTCCTCAGGTGAAATACGATGCGGTTGGACTCCCAGGGCGTAGAGGATTTGCAACGGAGGTACAAGCCGTTCTTGATCATTACGCTCATTGGTTTCCTGATTCTCGGGTTTAGGGCCTGGCACCTGCAGATCATCAAAGGGGAGGAGTTTTCCAGGCTTTCAAAACATAACCGGATAAGAATTCGCGAGATACCAGCAAGTCGAGGGATGATTTTCGATCGAAGGGGGAGAATCGTCGTAGATAACCGGCCAAGCTTCGAGGTTCTTCTGATTCCAGAAGACATCGTGGATATGGGGAAAATCACCGAGTTCCTTCATCGCATGTTGAGGATTCCCCCCCAAGAGGTGGAAAAAAGGCTTGAGGCCAATAAGCACAGGCCCCCGTTTAGACCAGTCCGAATCGAATCGGATATTAGCAGATTACATCTGGCCTTGTTGGAAACCCATAAATTGGATCTTCCGGGTTTGGTCGTCGATGTAGCTCCCAGGCGGAGCTATACCCGTGGGGATATGGCCTCTCATCTGTTGGGCTACCTTGGTGAAATCGATCGCCATGAACTCAAGGATAGTCGGTTCGGGGAATATCAGATGGGCGATTTCATCGGTAAATACGGCGTCGAAAAAAAGTGGGAACCCTTTCTCAAGGGAATAGATGGAGGCCGACAAGTCGAAGTAGATGCCGTGGGAAGGGAATTAAAGGTACTGCAAAGGGTCGAGTCTCACCCCGGGAACAACGTCTATCTTACCATTGACGTGGCTCTCCAAAAGACCTGTGAAAATCTGCTCCGGGGAAAAGAGGGGGCCATTGTGGCCATGAATCCACAAAACGGCAAAATCCTCGCCATGGTCAGTCATCCTTCCTTCAACCCCTCCCTCTTTGCGGGCGGGATAAATCAAGAGGATTGGGAAAGCCTCGTCCGTAATCCCTTTCACCCTTTACAGAATAGGGCCATACAGGGTCAATATGCTCCGGGATCGGTATTTAAGGTGATAACGGCAATAGCTGGTTTGGAGGAAGGAGCTATCTCTCCCCAGGAAGTCCTCTTCTGTACGGGGAGCTACCGGTTCGGAAATCGCACCTATCGGTGCTGGAGAAAAGGTGGGCATGGGAAACTGAAGCTCCATCGTGCTATTGTGGAATCCTGTGATGTATTCTTTTATCAAGTAGGCCAACGGCTTGGGATTGATACCCTCGCAAAGTATGCGAAGGGGTTTGGGCTGGGCAAACCGACCGCAATCTCCCTCGGCGACGAAAAGCCCGGGCTCATTCCAACCTCGGAATGGAAGAAGCAGATCTATGACGAGCCCTGGTATGAGGGAGAAACCCTTTCGTGCGCCATCGGCCAGGGCTATATCTTGGTCACCCCACTCCAATTGCTGAACGTCATCTCCTCCATAGCAAACGGGGGAACCCTCTACCTTCCCCAAATAGTGGAGCGGGTCAAAACGGCCAACGGGAAGATGGTGAAATCGTATTCGCCCGCTGCAAGAAGCAAGATTCCCCTCTGCCCCGAAAATCTGACGATCATCCGAGAAGCCCTCTACGGGGTGGTGAACGAAGCCCGCGGAACCGGACGAATCGCTCGATTCAGGGGTACCACCGTATCGGGAAAGACGGGAACGGCTCAAGTCATTAGCCTGAGAGAGGACATTGAGGAGGATCTCCCCTATGAATATCGTGACCACGCCTGGTTTGTGGCCTACGCTCCCACGGACAATCCCGTCATTTCAGTCGTAGTTCTCGTGGAACACGGAGGGCATGGCGCTTCCGCAGCCGCTCCCATCGCCAGGGAGGTTATGAGAAAATACCTCACTATCATTAAGGAGGAGGAAGAGGCCGCCTCTTTCACGGCTTGGAGAAAAGAGCTTCACTTCCCCGATTCGAGGGGTTCCATTCGCTGACGGAGCCGAGGGCCTTGTGGACATGATAGACAGGAGATTGCTCACCCACTTCGATTGGCCTTTGTTAACGCTTGTTCTTATTATCTCCTTTATTGGGGTTGTCAACCTGTACAGCGCAACCTTTGGCGAAGCTGACTCCAGTTTGTACGCCAAACAAATCCTCTGGATAGGGATCGGCCTCGCACTGGTTCTCTTCATCACCGTATTCGACTATCGATTTTACCGGGATTTGGCCTATATCTTCTACGCAATTTCCTTGGCCCTCCTTACGGCCGTGTTCGCTTACCGTACCATAAATCCGGAAATCTCCCGGTGGATCAAGATAGGTCCTTTCTTCTTCCAGCCTGCTGAGCTAACCAAGATCACCATCATCCTCTCCCTGGCGAAATATTTCGATCACTTCTCCAAAAGGGATGGGTATCTATTGAGGGATCTCATCATCCCCTTTATCATCTTATTGATCCCGTGCCTGATGGTAGCGAAACAACCCGATTTGGGCACGGCGGTCAGCCTCCTGCTTATCGGCTTCTCCATCATCCTCTTCGTCAAGATCAACTGGAAATCCCTGGTAATCATGACCATCGGAGGCCTCTCGATCCTTCCCTTTATGTGGAATTTCCTCATGCCGTATCAGAAAAAAAGGATCCTCACCTTCTTCTGGCCTGAGCTCGATCCCCTGGGGGCCGGATATCACATTATCCAGTCCAAGATCGCCATCGGCTCGGGAGGGGCCTTGGGAAAGGGCTTTCTCAATGGCACGCAATGCAAACTCCACTTTCTGCCTGCCCAACACACCGATTTCGTCTTCTCAGTCTTGGCTGAAGAATGGGGACTCGTAGGCGGACTCATCCTCCTGGGGCTCTTCTTTTTCCTCATAACGTGGGGACTGAATATTAGCATCCTTTCGAAGGATCGATTTGGAGCCATTGCCGCCTTTGGCGTCGTCTCCCTCATATTCTGGCATGTGATCATTAATATCGGCATGGCCCTGGGCATAATGCCAGTTGTGGGAATTCCGCTTCCTTTCATGAGCTATGGAGGCTCAGCCATCTTAGCCATGATGGCGGGGGTGGGACTGCTGCTGAATATCAGCATGCGCCGATATATCTTCTAAAGAGCGCACGAAGGCAGCGCGGCTTGAACTCCCTCATCTCGCGGTAGCCCCTCAAACATTATCCGCTCATCTTCCCCTTTCGCCTTTGTGACGCTGTATTGAAAAAATCTCTCCGTAAAATCCTTTGCCGAAAGAGGTGGCTTGTCCACCATCTCCTCCAGGCCACTGATGAGCTGTAAGAGGGATAGGTCCTCCGATTCCTCCATCGCCTTGAGGATTAACCCTTCGAGCAAATCGACCAGTCCCAAGAAATCCCTCCTCCTTGCCTCCATGAACCCTTCAAGCGAAGGGTTCCCGAACAGGAGACAACCGCTGAGGTCCATGATCTTCTGGACCTCCCCCGTATCCTTGATGTTCCCGCGTGATAGATCGACCTGGGCTATTCCATGGCAGTGAAGGTAGTCCAACGTATCCGCCAAGTTGAACGCGATCCGAAGAATATCGCGGGCTGAAAATATCTTTCGACTATTTTCGAGATCGGGGGCCACCTGGTATTCCAAGACTACATAGCTCCTGTTATCCTCGATGAAGAGGTCATATCTACGAAGGATTCCCCTGTGGCGCACCTGTTTTGCCACGATCTCCATTTCCCCTTCAATCCCACGATGGTTTGGAAATTCCATCAGCTCATAGATCTCATTCCCCCCGGTGGCCGTGGCAGCGTAATGGTTATACCTCCCATCCCAAAAGAGAAATCTCTCCACCTTGTACCTGTTTCTCAGGACCGTACCAACCCTTAACGGCTTCGGCCCTGAGCTCCTCTTGGCCGCGTGGCCGATTTCCCTTCTCCTCCAGATAGCCCCGCCAAAATGGTCTGCAACTCTCATCAATTCACCTATCATTTCGATTATCCTCCTCACTCCGATGAGTCGTCTTTATCGGCAACATAACAACCTTATCCCCTTGCTAAGCAATCCCCGTACCACCGATACGAGAATATTGAAAACGTGGGTGGAAATATAACTTACTGAATTGACATGCTTTTCTTGATTAGATCCTTTGTAGGGGCAGGATTTGCCGAGGAGGGATTATAGGAAAATCGAATAGTGCTATTCGGTTTCAGGAGAGCCCATATTTCTTGATTTTTTCGTATAGGGTGGAATACGCGATGCCCAAAACCCGAGCGGCGGCACTCTTATTTCCCCCATGGACCTCCAGGGTCTTCGCGATGGCCGCCTTCTCGATCTCCTCCAATGTCTTTCCGACCAAGGAATCAAGGGATGGTGCCTGTGTTCTTTCCTCGGAGGAGAGAGGCACAATGAAATCGCGGAGTCTGAGGACCTTCCCATTCCCCATGGCCATGGCCCTCGTGATGATGTTCTTCAGTTCCCTTACGTTCCCCGGCCAATGGTAATGCCGCAAGATCTCAAGGGCCTCCGTGGAAACTGTCATATCCCCTCCACCCCCATACGGACCGCTGAGTTCCCTTGCGAATTGCTGCGCGAGCAACGGTATATCCTCCCCCCTTTCCCGTAGTGGAGGGAGGTGAATCCTCACCACCGAGATCC
>CAYFXP010000156.1:0-9751 GCA_964346935.1 uncultured Syntrophobacterales bacterium | reverse complement strand
TGATGGCAACCTTTTCGGGGATGCTGTATGGGGCAATAATTAAATAGGGGCTATGAATGATACAGTCCCGGGGTTTCACCTTTCAATAAATCAAGTCAATAAGGAGGATGGGGAAATGGAAATCAAGGTTTTTGGGCCTGGTTGCCCGCGGTGCAAAAAAACCGAGGAGAATGCCGTGGAAGCCTTGAAGGAGTTGAACCTGGAGGCAAACGTTGTGAAGGTGAGCGATCTAAAGGAGATTATGAGCCACGGCATTATGATGACGCCGGGATTGGCCATTGATGAAAAGGTGGTCTCAACGGGGAAGATTCCCAGCGTGGAAGAGATCAAAAAATGGATCTCCGAGAAGACGAGGTGAACCGTATGGATGAGAAGGATTATCGTCTCGTTCTCGTCGGAAGGGACAAGGTCGGCTTAGTTGGCCTGAAGGAAATCTTTAATGAGTTGAAAACTCAAAGGGGAAAACCCGAATCCCTTTTAAAGGAGATGCTGGTGGAGAGAGCGGGAAAGAAGAATTACATCCCCGCTTCTTCAAGGGAGGAATACGGAAGGGCCCTCTTCCGGGAGTTTAGGAAATCCTTGGGTGAAGAGGTGGATGAGGAAAGAGGTGGATTCCTTGAGGTGAGTGTTCTGGGCCCTGGCTGTTACTCGTGTAATAAATTGGAGCAGGATGTGATGGCCGTTCTTTCGGAAACCGGAATCCAGGCGAGCCTGAACCACATTTCCGATCCACGGTTGATGGCTCAATACGGCATCCTCCCCACGCCTGCACTTGTCATCAATGGGAAGGTGAAATCAACCGGCAGAGTTCCTTCGAAATCAGTCATCAGGAAGTGGCTGGAGGAGGAGAGGGGAGGAGAGTAGCCGTTTATGAGCGCGAGCACACAGTTCGTCCGTTTTAGAAGGGGTGATCTATGGCGGATGTTCAGCGAGGAAGGAAAGCGAAATCCGGACTGAGTACCGCAACCAAATCGGCCATTGTCATTGCGGTTTTCGTGCTCATCGGTGCGACTTTCTATTTCGAGAATCGCCGTTCATCAAGACAGGTTTCACAAGAGAGTCCAACCACGCGGGTGAGCACCGTGAAAGTACACGGAGAATCGCCACGGGCCTCCTTACCGAGACTGGTCGAGCTGGGTGCGGATAGATGCGTGCCGTGTAAATTGATGGCCCCCATCCTTGAGGAACTGCGCAATGAATACGCAGGGACACTGCAGATAGAATCCTTCGATGTGTGGAAGAATCCCGATGCCGCAAGGCAGTACGGAATTCGCGTGATCCCAACACAGATATTCTACGATGCTTCCGGGAAGGAGCTTTTCCGGCATGTGGGATTTTTCCCCAAAGAAGATATCCTCGCTAAATGGAAAGAGCTGGGGGTACGCCTTGATGAAGGAGACTGAAAAGGAGCTGGGAGAGATGGGAGCGAAATAGCCATGCAGGCGCTCTTCACGACGTTGACCTATGCTATTGAGGGCGCCCCACTGGTTGCCCTGACAGCTGCCTTTACCTGGGGCATCCTGAGTATCCTGCTGAGCCCATGCCACCTCGCGAGCATACCGCTCATCGTAGGTTTCATCGACGATCAAGGTCACGTCTCGACCAGGCGTGCCTTTATCATATCGAGTCTTTTTGCCGTTGGCATCCTGATTACTATTGGCCTTATAGGAGCGGTAACGGCTCTCGCCGGGCGCATGATGGGTGACATGGGCAGGTATGCGAACTACCTTGTTGCCGTGGTCTTTTTTATTGCAGGACTTTACTTGCTGGATGCCATCCCCATATCCCTGCCAGGCCTGGGCCAGGTTAACATGAAGGGCAGGGGCATGCGGGCTGCCTTCATTCTTGGCCTGATCTTCGGCATCGCCCTCGGCCCCTGTACGTTTGCCTACATGGCCCCCATGCTGGGAGTCACCTTCAACCTCTCGGCCACAAACGTACCGTACGGCGTAGTGCTCCTCCTTATGTATGGAATCGGACACTGCACGGTCCTTGTCGTGGCGGGAACGTCCACCGGGCTCGTCCAAGGGTATCTGAACTGGACCAGAGAGTCGAGGGGAGCCCGCGTTCTCAAGTGGATTTGTGGCATTTTGGTGTTGATGGGCGGGTTGTACATGGTATGTGGTCCCCCCTGATGAAATGTTAATTGCGAGATGGGTCGCAAGGACTGACATTGAGGGCGAAGTTTTTTTTGAATACATACATCAAAATGCTGAAAGGATAAGTGAACCCGAAATGAAGGTGAAAAAGGTTGTGGTCCAGCTCAGCCCGGAGGAGGTTATCCGGTTTATCCGCATTTTGCGGATGAAGACAGGGATGAAGCCCTGACCTTCCTGAAGGAGGTCATGAAACCACGGGTTGACAATGCGACACGAGAACACTGAGTGCCGGTCTTCGAGGTTAGTTATAAACCTCACCAAAGTGATCACTTCACATGGAAAAAATCCTGATCGGGAACTGATTTTTCATTGCCGATCATTCAAAGCTGATCGTTAGAGGGTCTTCTCCCCTGAGGAGGACAGAGAACCAGATGCTGCTGAATGGCTTTGAGATCACCCACATCCTTCCCTGTATAGCCGATCCTGAGAAGATCAGGACCATCACACAACTTTCCGATGACATCCATGAAGTTTTGCCCTATCTCAATGCAACCCTCAAGGGGACCATCTACAATCATGCTGCGGGGATTCTCACGTTTAAGAAGGACGGGGTGATGGTCACCCTCTATCCCACCACGGTCACAATGGCGAAGGTGGATGATGAAGCCCACGCAATAGCCCTGATGGAGTGGCTAAAAGGGCTGGTTAATGAGACCTTCGAGAATCGGGAAAATATTCAACCTAATTATGAAAGGGGGACAACCCTGAGGGCTCTTGACGTTTTCAAGCTGATCCCCGGAACCAATTGTAAAAGGTGCGGGGAGCCCAGTTGTCTTGCCTTCGCCGTCAAACTGGCAGGCAAGGAGATAGAGGTTGCGAAATGTACCCCCCTCTTCTCGGTGGAATACCAGGAAAAGCAAAAAGTGTTGTTCGAACTCCTCCATGCTGTTGGCTACGAAATCCCCGGCGCCCCATTAGAAACTGAAAAAGAGTCAAAAGAACATGAAGGTAAAGGTTAAATTTTCGGCCATACCCGGGCTGGTCTCTCTCTTCGAGGGGAGAAAGGAGGTTAAACTAGATTTTCGCGGGCGTATCCTAAAAGATCTCTTGGATCACCTCACCTTGAAGGTTGGCCCGAAAAACAAGGAGATCTTTCTTAGCGATAAAGGAGAGATTTCACCCCATATATTGGTGCTCATTAACGGGAGACCTATCCGCGGGTTGAATCGAGTGCGGAAAATGCTTCGGGAAAATGACGTCGTAGAATTGACCCTACCCCTTGGATGATGATGAGATCTCGTCAGCCAGTTTTGGCTGAATTCATCCCGGCAGATTTCATTGCAGGCAGGAAAAGGAATTGAAGGTGATAACGGGAGGTTGGATTCTATTGGCGGGTGATCCAGTCCAAGAGGCCGGTTGAAATGGTAAAAGAGGCTGCGAAGACGCTAACCCATCCGGTGTATTTGGCCTATTTCTACGAGCAGGGTTGCCTCAAGTGTGAGCGAGTCCGTTCCCTGATTGAGCACCTGCACGGAAGGTATAGTGGCCTCGTGGTGAGGGAGATTGACATCGAGACGACAGCGGCTCAAATCCTCAACGAGTCGTTGTCTTTTCTAATGCTTGGGGGTTGTTTTTGAAGTGATGGAGGTCAAAACGAAAAAATTGATAGCGCAGGTGGATGGAAAGGGTCGGTTGATCTTGCCTGCGGAGGTGGCATCCCGCTACGGGCTGAAACCTGGCGCCCAAGTTCGTATTGACGAGGAGGCCCGCGGCTTGCGCCGCCCTGTGACGCACCTGGCGAAGGTATATATCGAGCCGACCAACGCCTGCAACCTGGAATGCCGCACGTGCATCCGGAACGTCTGGGATGAGCCGCTGGGGCAGATGAGCAGTGCACCGTTTGCCCGTATTGTTGAAGGACTGAAAACCTTTTCTCCCGTGCCCACCGCCTTTTTTGGCGGGTTTGGTGAACCGCTGGCTCACCCAGATATTGTCGATATGGTAGCCCACGCTAAGGCCGCAGGTGCGCCGGTGGAGCTGATCACCAACGGAACCCTTCTCACCCAAGACATGTCACGTTCGTTGATCGAGGCAGGGCTTGACATGCTGTGGGTATCGCTGGACGGAGCCACGCCGGAAAGCTACACCGATGTGCGCCTTGGGGCGGCCCTACCTGAGGTATTGGCCAATCTCCGCGGTTTTCGGGACGCCCGCCGGGCTTCTCATCCTCCCCGGCCCCAGATGGGAATCGTATTTGTGGCCATGAGGCGTAACATCGCAGATTTACCCGAAGTGATACGCTTGGGCGATCAATCGGGCGCGAAACGTTTTTTGGTGACCAACGTTCTGCCGTATAGCGCGGAGATGCTCAATGAGGTATTGTACTCGCGCGCACTGACTGACATCGTGTACATACCCTCCATGTTTCGCCTGGAGTTGCCCAAGATAGACGTAAACGAGACCACTCGGCAGGCGCTTTACTACATCATGCGTGGCGGCTACAGCGTGAGTTTCGCCGGTGGCAACTTGGGCGAAATCCACGACCGCTGCCTATTCATCGAAAGCGGGGTAACAACTATCAGCTGGGAGGGAGGCGTCAGTCCATGCCTGCCACTGTCGCACAGTCATGTCAGTTTTTTGGGCGAAAGCGAACGCCTCTCGCGGCGCTATGTGGTCGGCAACGTGTTCGAAAGCGACCTGGAAGAACTATGGAACGGGCGAGAATATGTTGCCTTCCGACACCGCGTGCAGGAGTTTGACTTCCCCCCTGCAGCTTCTGCGGTGGCTGTACCCTCGCATATGCAAACGAGGAGGATTGTTACGGTAATACCTTTCCTACGTGTGGTGGCTGTTTGTGGGGGCAAGGGGTTCTTCAGTGTGCTTGAATAGACAGAATAGGAGGGAATGAGATGTCTTCAAAAGTAATGATTTTCGGCACGGTGAGTTGACCCTATACAAATAAGGCTCGGGAAGCCTATGGGGACAAAGCGGTCTTCTTCGACGTTGGGTCAGACCTCAAAAAACTCGATGAGATGTTGAGCCTTTCCGGTGGCCGTCGACAGGTGCCCGTTATTGTTGACGGAGATAGAGTGACGGTGGGTTTTGGGGGGGCCTGAGGGGTCTGATTTGCCGGTAGTCTACCGGTCGGATTGCCAAAGTTCAAAACGAGCAGGGAGGTCTGTGAATTTTTCCCTTGACGAATAAAATTTTTATGTATATATATGCATATACGGATTTAATTATAGAGGATTGGGAGACTATGGAACAATTAGCTCAATTTTTTAAGGCCCTTTCGGATGAAACCAGGCTCAGGATCGTGATGCTCCTCATGCGGGGAGAGCTCTGTGTTTGTGATCTGATGGCGGTGTTAGAAGAGCCACAGCCCAAGGTGTCAAGACATTTGGCATACCTGAAATATTCCGGCCTTACCAGCAGCAGGCGGGTGGGGGTTTGGATGCACTATTCACTCAACGAACCTACAAATGGAATTTACAAAGCGGCGCTCAATCTCTTGAAGAAGCAATCGTCCCATCTCCCACAATTCCGAAAGGACACGCAGAAGTTGAATGATCTTAAGAAGCAGGGTGGCTGCAAAGCATCGATCAAATTCGGACGGGCTCGTTAATCTAAGATTCGTGCGGCGGAAATGCGGCATGCCGTTCCCCCCTCAGGGCCAAATTAAGAGCGGAGGAGGAAATGAAAGATGGCTGAAGAACGGGTTAGTAAAAAGCTCACTTTCTTGGATCGGTTTCTGACTCTATGGATCTTTCTGGCCATGTTTGTGGGCGTGGGCTGCGGATACCTGTTTCCTGGCATCGTCGATTTCTGGAATCGATTCCAGGTAGATACAACCAACATTCCCATTGCAATCGGGTTGATCCTGATGATGTATCCCCCTTTAGCCAAGGTGAGATACGAGGAGATGGGGGAAGTCTTTCGTAACTATAAAGTGCTCGTCCTCTCTTTGGTTCAGAACTGGATCATCGGTCCAATCCTGATGTTTATCCTGGCCATTGTCTTCTTGCGGGATTATCCCGAATACATGGTGGGCCTCATCATGATCGGCCTGGCTCGATGTATCGCTATGGTCATCGTCTGGAATGACCTGGCCAGGGGAGATACCGAATACTGTGCTGGCCTGGTTGCTTTTAACTCGGTCTTTCAGGTAATTTTCTTCTCCATCTATGCCTACATTTTTGTTACGATCCTCCCTCCATTTCTTGGACTCAAGGGAGTGGTCGTCAACGTCACGATCGGGCAGATTGCAGAGAGCGTCTTCATATATCTCGGCATTCCCTTCATTGCGGGCATTCTCTCCCGGCTGATCGGCCTCAAGACAAAAGGCCGAGAGTGGTATGAGAGGAAATATGTTCCGAAAATCAGCCCGATTACCCTGATTGCCCTTCTCTTCACCATTCTGGTTATGTTCTCCCTCAAGGGAGAATTTATCGTGAAGATTCCCCTGGATGTCGTGCGGGTTGCAATCCCGTTGCTCGTTTATTTTGTGGTCATGTTCCTTGTTTCCTTCTACATGGGGTGGCGTATTAAGGCCAATTACGCCCAGACCACCACCATTGCCTTCACCGCGGCCTCGAACAACTTCGAGCTTGCCATAGCGGTGGCAGTCGCCGTCTTCGGGATCGCCTCGGGGCAGGCCTTCGCAGCGGTCATCGGTCCCCTGGTTGAGGTCCCGGTACTGATCAGTTTGGTCAACGTTGCTTTTTGGTTCTCCAGGAGGTATTTTACCGAAGCCGGGGAGTCGACAGCTGGCATAAGAGCCCCCACCCCGGAGGTGAAATACGCCAACCCAGAATCAATTCGTGAGGATTAAAGGAAAATGGAGCAAAAGCAGGGCGGGGATGATGCAAATCAAGAGGAAGCGAGTCATCTTTCTTTGTACCCATAATTCCTGCCGGAGCCAAATGGCTGAAGGGTTTCTCAGGCACCACGGCGGAGACCGGTTCGAGGTTTTCAGCGCTGGTATTTCTCCCTCCAGTGTTCACCCCATGGCCTCAGAGGTGATGGCAGAGCGAGGGATCGATCTATCAGGTCAACGGTCGAAATCCGTCGATGAATTCCTGGGGCAAAGTTTCGATTTCATCGTGACAACCTGCGACGATGCCAGGGATAAGTGCCCGGTCTTTCCGGGTCCTGGGCAGAGGCTCCATTGGGGTCTTACGGACCCGGCGGTGGCAAGCGGTTCTAGAGAGGAGAGATGGAAGGTCTTCCAACGGGTTCGGGACGAGCTGGAAGAATTGATTCGTTCTCATTTCCTGTAAGATTTTCCATGATCATGGAAATTGGGACCCAGTAACGATTCTTAAACGAGAGGCAAGCGGATGGCAGGCACCAATGCAGCACAAACACAGCCTTCAATCAAATCGACCACCAGCGTCGTTACCCTGGCAAACCGCTGGGACCACTTTCTGGCCCGCTGGGGAATCAAACGCAACCAGCACTTGGTTGAGCCGGGGCTGTACGCCTTGGGCAACCCGACGAAGGACTCACCCGTATTTGTCACCGCTAATTATACGCTCAGCTTCGACTCGTTGCGGTCGGCGCTTGTCGGAATTGACGGCTATATCATGGTTTTGGATACCAAAGGGATAAACGTCTGGTGCGCTGCGGGCAAGGGGACCTTTGGCACTGACGAGTTGGTAAACCGGATTGAGTTGACGGGACTTCATAATGTGGTCAACCATCGGATGCTGATTTTACCCCAACTGGGCGCGACAGGAGTTGCCGCCCATGAGGTAAAGAGGCGTTCGGGGTTTAAGGTTGAGTACGGGCCCGTGCGGGCGACGGACCTGCCGGAATACCTTAAGAACCATCGAGCAACACCGGAGATGCGGCAAGTGCGGTTCAATCTAGTTGACCGTCTCGTTTTGATTCCAGTTGAGTTGGTTCACGTTGTGCTTCCAATGGTGATCGCGGCGGCAGTGCTGTATTTCATCGGTGGACTCGTTGCTTCGGGGGCAGCAGTAGCTGCTATCCTTTCAGGAGTGGTCGTGTTTCCCATTTTGCTTCCCTGGCTCCCTACGTCGGATTTCAGCGTCAAGGGGTTCATCTTGGGCGGTTTGGTAGCAATTCCATTCGCCCTGAGGATACTCCTGGGCACTACGGATCAGCAGGGGTGGCTGGGGGTGGCGTGGGCTGTAATTTTTCTACTGGCCATGCCGTCGGTGACGGCCTACCTTGCTTTGAACTTCACGGGATCGACACCGTTCACGTCCAAAAGCGGGGTGAGGCGTGAGATATTCGCGTATATTCCCCCCATGGCGGTGACGTTCGGGGCTGGCATTATTCTAACAATTGCTGTTATACTTATCAAAAGGTGGGGAGGTGTGTAGTATGTTTAGCTCATACGCTTTCAATACACTTCAGTACGATCCCGAGCTGTGTACCAATTGCGGGATGTGTACCATCGTCTGTCCCCATGCCGTTTTTGCATCAGGAGAGGGAGGAGCCCGGTTGGTAAACCGGGAAGCATGCATGGAGTGTGGGGCCTGTCATCAGAACTGCCCGACCTCTGCCATCAGGGTAGAGAGCGGGGTGGGGTGCGCCACTGCCATGATTTGGGCTGCCCTGACCCGCAAAAAAGAGGCCACGTGCGGCCCCGAGGTCGACTCATCATGTTGCTCCGAGAAGGGAAGGGGACCGAGTTGTTGCGGCTGACATGGATGAGTGTAAGATCCACTTTACCTTTTGATCCGGGGACCGGAAAGCCACGGAATTGCCTGCCCAGATGTCCTTTCATTCGGTTCTATCCTTTAGGTAGCGGTCGAACCATCGCAGAATGTGGTTAAGCCTTTCAACGCGGCGGTCTGTGCGTCCGGCGCGTGAAAGGCCGTGGGGTTCATCTGGAAACCGCACCATTTCCGTATCAACCCCCAGTTTCTTCAAGGCCACAAAGACCTGCTCTCCCTGCTCGACCGCGCAACGCAAATCCCCTTCACTGTGGATGACAAGGGTCGGCGTTTTGGCATTGCCGATGTACTTCAGGGGGGACTGTCGCCAGTAGTTTTCGACGTTCTGCCAAGGGGACTCATCTCCGAATACCTCCTGAAAGACCCAGTTGAAATCGCTCGACCCCCACATGCTAATCAGGTTACTGACACATCGCTGGGTGACCGCGGCCTTGAACCGATCCGTATGCCCGATGATCCAATTGGTCATGTAACCCCCATAACTACCGCCGGTGACACCCATTCTCTCTTTGTCGATGTATGGTTTACCCTCAACGAAATCAGCCCAGGCCATCAAATCATCGTAATCCGCTGTACCCCAATTGTTCGCGATGGCTTTGGCATGTTGCTCTCCGTATCCCTGACTGCCCCGGGGATTGCAGAAATAAACCACATATCCGTGGGCTGCCAGATAGTAAAACTCGTGCATGAAGAAGTTGCCATACTGCACCAGGGGGCCACCGTGAATTTCCAAAATGGAAGGGTATTTCTTCCTTACATCAAAGCCAGGGGGTTTGAGAATCCAACCATGAATGTTGTTCTTCGACTTGCCCTTGATCCACACTTCCTCCACCTCTCCCAGATCCAACGCCAGGAGGGTATTCTCATTCACCTGCGTCAATTTTCGCGAATGCCCCGTAGCCATGTCCCGGAACCAAACCTGCCCCGGATTACCCATATCCGCTT
>CAYFXP010000155.1:0-3589 GCA_964346935.1 uncultured Syntrophobacterales bacterium | reverse complement strand
AGATATCTCTGAGATGACGGATCAGCTTTTCAACGCCTTTGGTCGTAACTATCGTATCGTTGTCAGGTGGTAATTTCTCAGCTTGAGATGGACTGACTTTTTCCAACAATCCGATGAATTCTTCGTAAACCCCTGATGCGAAGATTTGGAACGCCACGACCGGCATGGTGGGCGTATCTCCCGCGCCCGTCTTGAACATCCAGTACTGGCTTACCTTGACCGGCACTTTGGGCAAGGGAAAGGGTGCTAAAGCAGCAGCGGACCGCGCGAGGAGAGGAATTGGTGGGACAAGCCTCTCGATGTTCAAATCCCCCGTCCGAATACCCCGCACGTCGGTCAAAGGTACTGTCTCCTTTTTGAGGCTTTCACAAAGAACAACGTTGCCTGCAGTACTGATTGCTTCGGCAAATAAATCGTCATGATCCGCGGAACGAGCTTCGTCGAAAATGATGTCAAAGGCGATAACTGCGGCACCCTCATTAGCCAAATTTTCAGTCAAGCGGGCATGTAAGGAACGAGGCCATTTCTCGGGATCTGTTGGCAGGTTGAGATTGTCAGCAGAGACTTTATCTATGGCCACAACAAGGACGTCAGAGGGGGGTTTTCTCGGCCCTCTCAGCTTGAACAGTAAACCCATGCCGATGTCTTCCTCGAGACCAAGCCCTGGAGGAAAGAGGCTCACTCCCAGCCCCAATATTCCCGTCAGCAAGCCAACGGTTATTGCCTTAGGCAGACGAGACATTGACCGATCCTGGTCTTGGGCTCGGCGCCCCCTAATTGATGGGTTTACTTTTCGCTTCTGCTTTTATTACCATAAATCGGTACAGAAGAAAAACTTTGTTTTAGGCAGTTTTCGTAAATCATAATGTCCGCTGATTTCTATTTTTTCTTTAAATTCATTCAAATAGCTATAATTCAATCAGAATGTTGGAGAATTAAGTTCCAAAATCTCTTTAAATCGTAGATTTTACTGGAATATCTCTTATTTTCTCAGATTTTCAAAAATTATTTGCGAGGGGTGTAAAAGTGGGATTAATGAGAGCGGAAAGGAATTAGGATAAGATTTTCATGATCTTCCGATCCTGAGCCCGCTCTTGGCGAAAAACGGGCTTCAAACCGCTGGGTAAGGTGATGATCGGTGGGCCCCCCACAACGGATGACTTTGCCAAGGAGATCGGGGTGGATTTCAGGGGCAAGGATGCGTACGAGGGCGTTGAACAGGCAAAGCGGTTCTCTATGCCTCGATAAACTCCCCATTTTCGATCTTTCTCGATACCAGGTTCTTGCTCCCATCGAACTCCATCGTCACGTAGATCAAATTCCTGCACTGGCTGCCGATGATCTCCTTGTTCAGGAAATATGTTATATTTCCCCGGTCATCAAACTTCTGCGCAAGATCCGTCGATTTGTTGACGAACAGGTTGAACTTCTCGTCGCACGCGTTACAGCGAACGTTGAGAAAGAACCCCTCGGAGGGCTCCCTTGAAGGCCCCCCGCCGAAGAGC
Source organism: uncultured Syntrophobacterales bacterium (assembly GCA_964346935.1). Classification (GTDB taxonomy): domain Bacteria; phylum Desulfobacterota; class BSN033; order WVXP01. The sequence goes on along the minus strand of CAYFXP010000155.1, from coordinate 2,084 downwards.
TTCTTCGTAAGTCCCTTAAGCATTTGATACCCTCCTCATAACCTGATTGCCGAACAGTCTATGATTGGACAATCGAGCACTTCCCTCAATTTTACTTTGAGAGCAATCCCGTATTTGTTAAAATAACAGGGATGAACACCTTGTCAATCGGATATTCAAAGATCCCGTGTGACGACCTCTGAGAATAGGACCATAACCATGGAGAGCAAGAGGCTAGCAATAAGGTATCGTGGTCAGCCACTTCACATTGGGTATTTTATTCGCCCCGGGAGACGGGAGACGATCCTTTACCTTCATGGACTGGGGTGCTCAAAGGACGATTTTCTGGGAGCAACGACCGCGGATGAGATGGAGGCCTATACATTGGCAGCGTTTGATTTTCCCGGATGCGGCAATTCATCTTATACCGAGAATTTGGCCCTTGGAATCGATGATCTGGTAGAGATCACAAACATCTTCGTTTCACGGCTGCCTTTGGGAGATTTCGTCGTCGTCGGACACAGTATGGGTGGGCTCGTGGCCTTGCTCTATATTGATAAGTATGGGGGACCTGTAAAGGGATTCATTAGCGTAGAAGGCAACGTGGCATCCGAGGACTGTTTCATCTCTCGGGAAGTTACAAAATACAGGCTTGCAGAATTTAAGGAGACGGGATTCGATAATTTGAGACAGAAACTATCCCGGTTGAAGAACAGGGGCTACCGAAAATACCTCGATACGCTTGAGCGATATTCGTCCCCAAAGGCGATTTTTGATTATTCCCCTTCTCTCATCGGCTATTCCGATAATGGAGACCTGATTCAACGGTTTACCCAACTTGAAATTCCCATGGTTTTTATATATGGCTCTGAGAATAAGGGGCTCCCTTATATTCCGCATCTCAGGGAAAGAGGATGCGAAGTGGTCGAGATACCAAATAGCAATCATTTTCCCTTCCACGATAATCCGGGGGACTACTACAGGGCCATCTCCGATTTCTTGGAAAAAAGATGAAAAGCTCTTTGCCATCCCATACCACGGCCCAAGACGATGAGCTGAGACCTCAAAGGAAGCTAACGGATGAAGTTCTTTAACAGGTATTTCTTCATTGGCTTAGTGGCAGGCCTGGTCTTGACGATCATCATAATCATTGTTGGGGGCTACATATTCATTCGATCATTCACGCCGAGGACCACTGGATCCCTGGAATCGATGCTTCAGCCCCCGGCCTTTCCCACCCAAATGAAAATGAACTATAACTGGCGTGTTCAAGGGCTCGACGGCAGTGAGTTACACCTAAGTCAAATCGAGGGAAAGGTTCTCTTCCTCAATTTCTGGGGCACGTGGTGTCCTCCCTGTGTGGCTGAAATGCCCAGTATCCAACGACTATACGACAGGGTAAAAAGCGCAGAAATTCAATTCATGTGTGTATCGGATGAGGATAGGAGAAAGGTGAGGAAATTCGTGGAGGAAAGGGGATTCACGTTCCCGGTCTACACCCTTATCGGGCAAAAACCCCGAGTGCTTGAGACTCGAGGCGTCCCGGCTACGTTTATCATTTCTCGAGATGGGCAAATAGTCTTCAAACATGTGGGGGCCGCCCAGTGGGACCATGAGACGGGCGTTGATTTTATCAGGCGGCTCATGTAACGAAATAAACGCCGCAGTTGAAATAATATTCTATAAATTTGGGGAGGAAAAGTCCTATGGAAAAGCTCGAAATCGGTGCCAAGACTTACTTGTATCCCATGCCGACAACCCTCGTTGGCGCAAAGGTAGGTGGCAAGCCCAACTATCTAACCGTTGCCTACTGCGGCATTGTCAATTACAATCCCCCTGCCATTTCGGTGGCCCTCGGTAAAGCCCACTACACCAACATTGGAATCAAGGAAAACGGCACCTTCAGCGTCAATATCCCCTCGGAGGAAATGGTGAAAATCACCGATTACTGCGGCTTGGTTTCCAGGCACAAAGTGGATAAGTCTGGGCTCTTTGAGACCTTCTACGGCAAGCTCGAAACGGCACCCATGATTAGGGAATGCCCCCTCAACCTGGAGTGCAAGCTCATGCAGACCCTGGAATTAGCCATGGACGAGGTATTTATC
>CAYFXP010000154.1:0-4173 GCA_964346935.1 uncultured Syntrophobacterales bacterium | reverse complement strand
TGGTTGCAAAAGCGGCGGGAAAGAACACAATTTTTGTCGGGCCCACCGGGTGCATGTATGTGGCCAATACGAGCTACCTTTGCGTGCCCTGGGCTGTCCCCTGGATTCATGCCCAGATCACCAATGGCGGCGGAATTGGTTCGGGAATAGCAGCGGCGTACGAGGCGAGAATCAGGAAGGGGAAATATCAAGGGCCATTCCCCAACGTCATTGTGATGGCAGGCGATGGAGGCTCCGCTGATATTGGTCTCCAATCCCTTTCGGGAGCGATGTACAGAAATCACGACCTTCTCTTCATCGCCTACGACAACGAGGCCTATGCGAATACGGGGATTCAGGTCTCCCCCACCACACCCTATGGAGCCAGGACGACCTTTACTCCACCAGGACCCGTTGTCCCTGAGGGAAAAAAACTCTGGCCGAAGGACCTGGCAAGGCTGATTGTTGGTGGACATCCCTCAGTCCAGTACGTCGCGACCGCATCCATCGGGTATCCCATCGATCTCATGAACAAGGTGAGGAAGGCCCTTAACTATGACGGAGCTGCATTTATGCATATCCACGCTCCCTGCCCCAAGGGATGGGGATTCCCGGCCAATAAGACCATTGAAATTGCACGGCTCGCCGTCCAAACCGGAATGTGGACCATGTGGGAGTTCGAAAAGGGAGAATACAAGCTCAATATCGAGCCAAAAAAGCTCAAAGCCGTTTCCCAATACTTAGAGTCCCAAGACCGCTTCAACCATTTGACGGCGGAGCACAAGGCGAAGATCCAAAATTTCGTCAATCAGAAACTGGCAACTCTCGGTATCAAAGTCCCGGTCGAGGCTGTGACAGCTTAATTGAAACGAAGATTATCACTCAAGGGTGGAAGGGTTCCCCAAAATGAACCTCCACCCTTATTTGTTTCAAGGGATCGTTTTGAAACATATGAAGTGCAGGGTATTACCGCTTGTCCCTCGGAGAGTCTCCTGATTTCGGCCATGATCCGTCATGAGATCTCCGGTATAACCGGAAAAACGAGCTCTGAGCGGAAAATTACACAGTCCTGCGGTGTTGCAGTCAGGGAAAGGCGAAAGAGGTTTGAGGTTAGAGGCTGGAGACAGAAAGTAAGAATGTCAAATTTCAAAATCCAAATGACAAATGACCACAAGCACAAACACGATCCTCTAAAGCGGCCTGCCCTCCGCCGTCTTCGGTCCTAATGATCATGGACACGGGCACGAAACACGAACAGTGACCGAACGGACAATGGTTTTCCTCTCATAAGAACATTTTCTGAGCGGCAAAGAGCGTTTTTCAGGGATCTCGTAATTACTTCGCTATATGGGGTTCAACATCCGATGGCATAGGCCTGTCGCCGGGGATCGGTACCTGCCATGAGAACTCCCTTCTCACCGTCGATGATAATTCCCTGGGCGCCACCACAGATTGCCGACCAGGCCGGGAGAAGCTCAATTTGATGCCCCTTGCCTTTGAGCGCTTCAATGACTGTTTCAGGAAAGCGGCTTTCGATGAGAAGGTTGTTCCCCGGGTTGCTTCGCCAGCGGGGGCTCTCGATGGCCTCCTGAACATCGGCCTCGAAGTCGACGATATTGGCGATAACCTGGAGAAGGGTCTGCGTTTGGCCATCGGCACCTGGTGTGCCCAAAACCATCGAGGGACGCTCTCCTTTTAGCACTATGCAGGGGCTCAAGGTATGATAGGGACGTTTATGCGGCTCAATGCAGTTAACATGGGCAGGATCCAAGCAGAAGTCTTTCCCCCGATTATGGAGCATGATACCCGTCCCCTCTACCGCCGTTCCACTGCCAAAGGCCTCATAGAGGCTGTTGATCATGGATACGGCATTCCCTTCTCGGTCCACCACGGCCAAATAGATGGTGTCTTCGCCTGTACTGGAAAAACATGTCGGAGAAACATCCGTAGCCGCCTTGCTGAAATCAATCCGTGACTTCTGTTCCTTGGCGTAAGCCTTAGAAACCATTCTCTCCACGGGAACGGGGTGAAAATCCGGGTCGCAGACATATGTGTCCCGATCCGCGAAAACCAGTTTCTTCGTCTCGACGAAGAGGTGGACATAATCGGTGCTATTGTGTCCCAGTTCGGCCAAATCAAAATTCTCGATGATATTCGCCTGGATTAAGAGGGCAATTCCCTGGGAGTTCGGGGGTATTACATGGATTCGATACCCCTTGTATGGCGTCTCAATGGGTCCCACCCAGGTGGAGCGGTGATCCTCCAGATCCTTCTCCACAAACAGCCCATTGCTCTCCCGTGAGCATTTGATTAGGGCCCGCCCAATCTCACCTCCATAGAATGCATCCTTTCCCCCCTCCGCGATCATCTTCAACGATTCGGCCAGGTCGTGTTGTACCAACAGTTCCCCTGGTTTCGGCGGCCTGCCATCCTTTAAGAATATTCTCGCCGACGCTGGGCAGCTCTTCAGGAGGGGAGACTCGTTTCCGATAACCAGGCTCAGTTCCTTGTAGACGGGAAACCCCTTCTCCGCATAATCGATGGCCCGTTGGAGCAAGGCGCCCAGGTCCATCGTCCCATACGCCTCCAGTGCGGTGACCCAACCATCGACAGCACCGGGAACGGTTGCCGTCAATACCCCCTTGTCGGGAATTTTCTTCAAGCCCTTTTTACCAAAGAATTCCCTCGTTGCTCCATAGGGAGCCCTCCCGCTGGAATTGAGGACTTTAATTTCCTTCTCCCTTGCCACATAAATGATGATAAACGCATCACCACCGATGCCACACATATGGGGCCTCACAACGCCTAGAACCGCATTGGCCGCAATGGCAGCGTCGAGGGCATTGCCGCCCCTCTCCAGAATTGCCGACCCGGCCTGGGATGCCAGCGGATGGCCGGAGGTAATCATCCAGTTTGTCCCCATAACGACGGGACGATGGGATGTGAAGGCAGCTTTCATTATTGGCTCTCCTTCGAACACAATTGCCTTAAGCTCTATGCTCGGAAAAGGGTTACTGAGAAGTCACGCTCTTGCTTGATTTGAAGCTTTCTTTTTCTCCCTGTATCTCTGATAGAATGGGTAGATAATGGAGAGGCCGCAGAGGATCAGGAAGAAGAGGGAAATGGGCCTCGTAAAGAAGAGGGTGTAGTCGCTGCTCGTCATCAGTGCCCTTCGGAAATTGGTCTCGGCTATCGGGCCAAGGATAACGCCAAGGATCACGGGGGCTAGGGGAAATTCGTACTTCTTCATCAGGTAACCAAGAAGCCCGAAGATAAAGAGCACCCAGATGTCAAAGAATCGATTGTGGATGGAAAAGGAACCAACGGAACAGAAAACCAATATGGAAGGAACCAAAACATAGAGGGGCACCTTCGTCAATCTCACGAACAGTCGAATTCCATAGAGCTGAATACCCAGCATGAAGAAATGAGCCACAAAGAAGGCGACAAATACTCCATAGACGAGATCCGGAAATTCAACGATGAGCATCGGGCCCGGTTGTATCCCGTGGAGGATGAGCGCTCCCATCATAATTGCCGACACGGCAGAACCGGGGACTCCCAGGGCCATGGTCGGAATGAGCTCACCCCCCCCGGTACCGTTGTTCCCTGCTTCAGAAGCGATAACCCCATCGGGTATGCCCGTTCCAAATTTCTCCGGGTGCCTGGAACCCTTGAGGGCCTGATCGTAGCTCAAGATGTTGGAGATACTCCCTCCGGCCCCGGGAAGCGCACCAACGAAAACCCCGATGATCGAGGATCGGAACAGGTTGAAGGGTTGGCGAAGGATCGTCTTGACCGTTCTTAGCGACGAAAAACTCAGATTTGCGCCCTCAATGAGGGCAGCTCCTGCCCGTTCCGTTTTTTCCAGGCTGCTCATCAACTGGGAGAAGGCAAACAACCCGATAAGGACGGGGAGAAAGGAGAACCCCCCCGACAGGCCATGTAAACCAAAGTCAAATCGCAGGACCCCGGTCATGGGATCGGTTCCAAAGAGGGTAGCTATCATGCCCAGGAGACCAGCAATGATCCCTTTCAGGAGTGATTTTCCGGAGAGGCTTGCGATGATCGTCAAGCCAAAGGTAACCAGGGAGAAGAACTCCCATGGGCCGAACTTTAGGGCGATATCCGCCAGGGGTGGTGTGAAGAACATCAACACGAAAGCGCTAATGAGCCCCCCGAAGAATGAAGCCC
>CAYFXP010000153.1:0-9600 GCA_964346935.1 uncultured Syntrophobacterales bacterium | reverse complement strand
ACCGGTTGGGACGTCCTGAGGAGATCGCCTCAGCTATTCTGTTCATGGCCTCTGATGAACCAGGATATGCCACGGGATCCAGTTTGGTCATCGACGGAGGCATGACCGCCTGGTAGCCCTCGATGTGGGTAGGGAAATGGTACGGTTGTTCGGCCAGGAATTTACCCGCTTGGATTTACTCCAAAGGGTGGGAGATATCTCTCAGCTTGCCGGCGTTCGACTCATGAGGCTTGAAGATGGGAGCGAGGAAGGAGTTCGGGTGGTCGAAGTTAGGACTGGCACGGGCTTCCGCTTCAACATCCTGCCATCGCGGGGGATGGATATCTCCTTTGCCGAATACAAGGGTATTCCCCTTTCATGGCGATCCTGCACCGGCGATGTTTCCCCTGCCTTCTATGAGCCAGAAGGGGATGGATGGCATCGTATTTTTTACGGTGGAATGGTGGTAACCTGCGGGTTAACCAACGTAGGGGCTCCGTGCGAGGATCAGGGTGAAAGGCTTGGACGCCATGGGAGAATTTCTGCAACTCCTGCGCAGTGTGTCTATGCGGATGGCCAATGGGAGGGAGATGAGTACGAGCTCGTTATCCAGGGAAGGATGAGGCAGGCTGCGTTTTGGGGAGAAAACCTCTCGCTGACCAGAAAAATTCGTACCCGATTGGGAAGCTCCATGCTCCGGATTGATGATGAGGTGGAGAACCTCGATTTCAGTCCCACACCTCTAATGCTCCTCTATCACGTTAACCTTGGCTTCCCGATCCTCAGTGAGGGAAGCACCCTTTTAATACCTACTAATAAAGTGGTTCCGATGGAGGCGTCCGTGGAACCGAGAACGTTTGACCAGTTTCATCCCCCCATGGCCGAAGCTTCAAGCCAAGTTTTTTACCACGATGTGGCCTCCGACCCCGAGGGAGGGACCCTGGTAGCCCTCGTCAATGAGAAGCTTTCCATTGGGGTCTCTATCCATTACAGCAAGAATCAGCTCAAGAACCTGGTTCAGTGGAAAATGCTCGGCCAGGGAGCCTATGTGTTGGGACTCGAACCGGCAAACTGCCATGTGGAGGGACGTGCCCGTGAGCGGGAGAGAGGAAGCCTGGAGTTCCTTCCGCCTGGTGGAAAGAGAAACTTCTATTTGGAGCTTGGGGTCCTGGAGTCCACCTCAGAGCTGAGAGAAATCAAGGAAAAGATAGTATCACTCATTCGTGACGGTTCTTGATATTTTTAAGGATTGAAAGCCTGCAAGACTTTGATCATCTCATGACCAATCACCCCGGTTGCACCCACAACACAGACACGTCCTTTGCCATAACGATCCCCCCACCGAATACGTTTGCAGGAAGAGCGTGTCGAACGAGGGTAAATTAAACCTATTAAAATCTGCTATATACAAAGTCAAGGGGTAAGGTGAATGCCAAACCAGTCTGCTATTCGGGGTCTCTCGAACTTAATGAGCCACAGAGAATCAATCCGGGGTGTTCACGCGCGAGGTAGCAAACTAGCTGATACTTCTATGGGGGCCCTTGTTGTCAAGCTCCTTTTTTCGCTTACGACATGGGTTACTCCCTCAATCTCGCATCCAGCTAATGGCTTCCTTAAACGTGAGGCCTCTGTCTCCCTCGAACGACTTTCTATCCGTGCTGGCCTCTTTTTGCCAGACACCTAATGCCTTATCCGCACACAATAGATAACTCCTAAGAAACTACGCCGGCAATTGTCTCTGTAACTTCCTGTTTTGCAATGGGTTCTAGGCTGATGCGGGGGTTGCTGAAGAGTAGTTTCTTTCATCGGTAACTCGGGCGCAAAAGCGGCCGAGTCTGGTACTTCTAAGAATCTACATCAGAAGATTCTTTCTGATATAACGTGCTCCGCGTAGCGGAGTGCGACTGATGCTAGCTGTATTCGATGCTCAACACCCAGCGCAAAAATCTCGAATTGCGATTTAATTACCCTTTCTGGAAAAACTCCTGAACCGGAACCCAACTATACAATTTGGAGAGAATTAATCAGGCGGGAGGCTTATAAGTTATTGAAATCTGGAGCCGACGGTCGGATTTGAACCGACAACCTACTGATTACGAATCAGTTGCTCTACCGCTGAGCTACGCCGGCTTGCTATAAGGAAGATCATAAATCTGTTAGCACGTCCGGAGATGCTTGTCAAGAAAATGACCCGATCATTCAAAAAAAAGGCCCTCGGTGAGGGCCCTCTCATCCGCTATACTTGTGGCATATCCTCTTACTTACTCCGGCCCTTCCGCTTTGACGCCTTGAGAGGGTTGAGTTTTTTGGCTTCTACAGTACCGTTACTCTTCTTGATATGAGTCGCCAGGCTACAGGAGGACCCGTTGACCCACTTGAGGGCTGGTTCGCTATAAGCCTTACAATAGAGACCGGTGGGATATTCGATCACCCGGTCACAACCGTTACAATTGTCGACGATGGGGTGGCATGCACCACCGTTGTACGTGCACCCCCTCTTCGTCATGAAGATGCACTCCGTCCCTACCTTAACCGTTTGACACACCATCTTTCTCTCCTCCCTTCGTAGATTTTTGCTTATCGCTCAAAAACGTAAAAAAAATCGAGTTCCTCTACAGAGTCGGCCGTACATTTGAGCAAGGAACTCGATTTTCTCTTCGGACGGGACTCGGTCCCGGGTTCGAGTTTCCTTTATGTGAACAAATTAACTTTATAATTATGGGTATCCAAACCTCGAATGTCAAGGGGGGTTCAAAAATTCCGGAAATTTTTTCGCACGTCCACGGGCGATTCAACCTTGACAGGAAAACCCCAAGCGGATAACTTACGTAATTTGACGGGAAAAGGGCATCCATGAAGAAAATCCTCTCTATTTCGTTGGCCATAGTGGTTTTGGCCATGAAGCTTCCGGCCTTTCCGGCCGAAAGGAAAAGCGCGCTCTTCGTCTACAACTCCTCATATGATCTCATGAGGGGAGATCTTTGGAATTACATAAAGGACCAGCAGATACTCCTGGATTTGGAAACATACCCCAGGAACTTCGTCGTCATCGGGCTGGGAAACACCAACCAAAGCTACTCCATCGGCGAAATGATGGCTATCGGAACCGTCGGACTCCCACGATTTCTCTGGATCAGTCCCCAATATCCCAACAAGGCCGTACAAATTTGGGACAGGGAATTTCCGTTTGCCGCCATCGCCGTATGTAACCCGAACCGGGTTGTCCAGTGGGAGGAAACGGGTGGTGAGATCCACAGAATCCTCTCGGATCGAATCGAGGCGGAGGGGGTAAAGATTGCGGCTTTGAAGATGAGGGGGACCCTCTCTGACATCCAGTTCCATGTCTCATCCCATATTCCCAAGGAGAGGACGGGTACCTCCCGTGGAACACGGCACGGCGGCAAAAGGGACAAGGCATTCAGGATCGAGGGGCCGTCCGATTGGGAGCTCTACGGATTCTACCTCTATTCCCAGGAATTGCAGCTCATGGCCTCGGCCGATGGACAACCCATTCGCCTCCATGGCTTCGAAAGCAGTTCGAAAAAAGGGGGTCATATTGACTACGCACGGATCGACAGGCTCTTCGTCCGCCTCTATCCCCTTGAAGACGTAAAGCTCTTCCAAAATGATCTCCTCATAGAGGACGTGAAATGGAGTGGGGGGAGAATTGAAGCCATCGTCGTCAACGATGGGAGGATGAACGTGAAAAACGTCACGGTCAAAACCCTCTTTCACGACATGGAGACGTGGACGGTCACCATCGATCGCATACAACCCATGTCAAAACGGTTCATCGAGTTCGTTCCCTCCACCCATCTCCCGGAGGGAAAGGGTTGGGTCGTGGTTGATCCCAATGATGAAATCAAGGAGCGCCGAGAGGACAATAACCGGTTCCCATGGCCGGCGGGAGCCATGACATCTACGGGGGAAACCCAACGGTGAAGGATGTCATATACATGTGGAAATACACGAAGATGGTGGTGCTCGTGGCCCTCACGGCGGCCGTCTATGCGGGAACCGCCGTTCCCTTTAAGGGTATCCAGATCATCCCTGGATTTGCGGAACTCCGGCCAGCCGGTGCCATTCCCGTGGTGTTCGGGCTCATCTTCGGTCCAGCGGGGGCCTGGGGGGCTTGTATCGGAAATGTTATCGGCGATTTCTTCGGAACCGTGGGCATCGGGAGCCTCCCCGGTGCAATCGGCAACTTCTTCTTCGGCTTCGTGGGGTATAAAGTCTGGGGAAATATGGGTTGGCTTTCGTCGAAGGCGGACCTCAACATTCGAACGAAAAAACAGGTCTTCGAGTATATCCTCGTTGCAATTCTGTCCAGCGCCACCGTGGCGTTCATCATCGCCTGGGGATTGGAGCTATTGAAGCTTCTCCCCTTTGCCTCTATTGGGGCCGTGATAATGACTAATAACGTCATCTTTTCCATCGCCATTGGACCCTTCCTTCTCCTACTTCTCTATCCCAGGGCAATGAAATGGGGACTGTACTGGAGGCAGATCATGAATCGAAAGATGGTCCCGGCGGGTATCATGCCGAGGGCCGGAGCCCTCTGCATCTGGATCGGTGCCCTGGGAGGCCTCATCATCGGATTTCTCCTTTCCACGGGACTCTACCACGGCCAACTATTTCAGTTCGCCAAGGGAACGGCGGGAAGCGGCGTCGTATTGGGTGTTCTCCCGTTCCTCATCCTCTTTTTCATCGGATGTCTCCTGAGTTGATTCTCTAAGGGGGGATGAGACTGAGCCATGCCCCGAACCGTCCGAGTGAGAAACCTCTCCTTCCAGTATAGAGGTTCGGAAAGGAAGGCCCTCAATTCTGTGAATCTCGAAGCCGAAAGGGGGGAGTTCATCGTCATTATGGGCCCCAGCGAGGCCGGAAAGTCCACCTTGCTCTTAACGTTGAACGGCCTTATCCCCCATCTCATCGAGGGAGAACTGGGGGGGGAGGTGGTCGTGGACGGATGGAATACGAAGGAGCATGAGACCAGGAATTTCGCCACCAGGGTGGGGATGGTGTTTCAGGATTTCGAAACCCAGCTCTTTTCCACCAACGTCCAGTTGGAGGTTGCCTTCGGCCCGGAGAATCTGGCCATTCCTCCTGGCGAAATCCTCCAAAGGGTACAAGAGTCTCTGCAGTCCGTGGGCCTAGAAGGATTCGAGGGAAGGGAGCCCGCAACCCTTTCAGGTGGGGAAAAACAGCGGCTGGCCATTGCGTCCGTGCTGGCCATGAAACCGAATCTCCTCTGCCTCGATGAGCCCACATCGGAGCTGGATCCCGCGGGTAGGGACGATATCCTCGCCATTGCTAGATGGTTAAGTGAATCGGGATCCATCACCCTGATCATGGTCGAACACAGCAGTGAAGAAGTCGTCGGTGCTGACCGAATTATCCTCCTCAAGGGAGGTGAAATTGCGGCAATGGGTCCCCCAAACACGGTATTGAGGGATGTAGACCGGTTAAAGCAAACGGGAATCAGGCCAATTCCCATTGCCGAGCTCTTCGCCGAAAGGGGATCCAAAGATCCCCCCCTCACCCTTGAGGAAGGTTTGGTACGCTTCCACAAGGAGGGATGGGCAATCGATGGGCTAAAGTACCGATCCTTGACGGAGCTGGAAAGACTCAGAAAACGTCGATACGGCCGGGTTCTCATCGATGTCAGGGGACTCGAACACACCTATGAGGGAGGGATTAAGGCCCTCAGGGGAATCGACCTCCAAATCAGAAAGGGGGAATTCGTGGCCATTGTGGGCCAGAATGGCTCCGGGAAGACGACCCTCGTCAAGCATTTCAACGGATTACTGCACCCGACGAAGGGAAAAGTGCAGGTGGAAGGGGCTGAGGTAAGGGAGACGGATATGCTGAAGTTGGCGGAACGGATAGGGTTCGTCTTCCAAAATCCCGACCATCAAATCTTCGCGGAAAGGGTCATCGACGAAGTCGCCTTCGGGCCAAGAAATCTCGGCTTTCCGGAGAAAGCCATCGCCGAAAGGGCCGAAAGAGCCCTGGAGGCGGTTAACCTCCTGGATTCGAGGGAGGCGGATCCCTTTTCCCTGACCAAGGCGGAGAGGCAGCGGCTCGCCGTCGCATCGGTGTTAACCTCTGCGACCAAGGTGATCGTGTTGGACGAGCCGACGACGGGCATGGATTACAGAGAGAGCATAAGAATGATGGAACTCATCCGAGAGTTGAACGAAAAAGAACACACCATCATCATGGTGACCCATACCCTGTGGATCGTATCCCACTATGCCCATAGGGTGATCGTCATGAGGGAGGGGAAGATCATAAGAGATGGGATAACGAGGGAAATCCTCTCGGACCGGGATGGATTGAGGAAGGCATCCCTGAAGCAACCTCAAATGGTGGCCTTTGGGAGGGAACTGGGGGATTTCGCCTTCCTTTCACCCGAAGAATGCGCCAAATGTGTGGTGAAATGAGCTTTTACCTCTATCTTGATAGGCAAACCCCCATTCACAAGCTCGATCCGAGGACGAAACTGTTCATCCTCTTAGGAAGCTTCGTCATCGCAACGATACAGCAACATCCGCTTCCCGCCACGGTTGTGGCCATAGCGATCTTGGCACATGGTGGGTTCTCAGGATCCCTGAGAAACATTTGGAGGATTGCCGGACTCTTGACGGCCATCGGGATTCTGACGGTTCTCCTCTGGTCTCTCCAGGCCAGGGGGGTAACACCCCTTTTTTGGAGATTTCAGCTCGAACCCATACTGTACGGGATATCAACCGGCATAAAGATCGATAGCATGATCATTGCGGGAATGATCTTCCTATCCACCACCAAGAACGAGGAAGTGGCCATGGGGTTGGTAAAATTAGGCCTTCCCTACTCCTTCGCCTTCGCTTTCTGTACGGCTTTGCGCCTAGCCCCCACCATCATAGGATCCGCAAGGATGGTGGCCCAAGCCCAGAAATCAAGGGGGCTCAACCTACGTGCTGGAGGGCTTCTATCGAGGATGAAAAAATACATTCCCCTGCTGGTCCCGATTTTCTTGACCACGCTTCGCTATACCAATCAATTCTCCATGGCGTTGGAGTCAAAGGCCTTTCGGGCCATGAAAAAGAGGACCTTTCTCCTCGAGACAAGATTTACGGCAACGGATTATTTGGTGAACTCGGCACTCATCCTGGTGCTCCTCACTGCCATTTTCATGAGGATTAAAGGGCTCGGGGAAATCGAGGGACTGCTCTTCTAACCCCGTATTCAAGGGCCGAAATTCCTTGACAAAGTAAGCACCGACATATTATATGCCATGTTACGTGCGAGCGGAACGGGTTACATCGGAAAGGAGTTGATCGATGCGTTATTCCCAGTACATGCTTCCGACCCTGAAGGAGGATCCCGCGGAAGCGGAGGTGGTCAGCCATAAGCTGATGTTCCGGGCGGGAATGATCAGGAAATTGGCAGCGGGAATATACTCCTATCTGCCCCTGGGACTGAGGGTCATCCACAAGGTGGAGAAGATTATCAGGGAGGAGATGAACCGAGCAGGAGCACAGGAAGTCTTGCTTCCGTGTATCCAGCCCGCCGAGCTCTGGATGGAGACGCACCGATGGGAGGAATACGGGAAAGACCTCCTCCGTATGAGGGACCGCCACGGCCGGGACTGCTGCTTCGGGCCCACCCACGAGGAGGTCATCACCGATATCGCACGGCGCGAGATCCGGTCATATCGGCAGATGCCACTGAACCTCTACCAAATCCAGACCAAGTTCCGAGATGAAATTCGTCCTCGATTTGGGCTCATGAGGGGCAGGGAATTCATCATGAAGGATGCCTACAGCTTCGATATCGACGAGGCGGGATCGGCTATGAGCTACCAGAAGATGTATGAGGCCTACTCAAGGATCTTCACCAGGTGTGGTTTAACCTTCAAGGTCGTAGAGGCGGAATCAGGCCTCATCGGGGGAACCTTCTCACATGAGTTTATGGTTTTAGCCAAAACGGGGGAGGAGATCATCGTCAGCTGTGAGTCTTGTGACTATGCGGCCAACATTGAAAAAGCGGAGGCGAGAAGATCTCGGCCTCGGGCCAAGCGACCGGGAAAGACCCTGAACCCCCTCGAGAAAGTGGAAACACCGGATATGAAAACAGTGGCGGCGGTAACCCAATTCCTGAACGTGAGGCCAGCGGATTTGGTAAAGACCCTTATCTTCGAAACGGACCAAGGGGTTGTCGCGGCCCTGATAAGGGGGAACCATGAGATCAACGAATCGAAGCTCCAAACCTTCCTGGGATGTGAGGAGGTCAAACTGGCCTCGGATGATATCGTCTTCGAATTGACCGGGGCCCCCAAGGGATTTGCGGGACCAATAGGCCTCTCCGTCAAGATCATCGCCGACTATTCCATCGAGCCCATGGTCGATTTCGTCACCGGCGCCAATGAGGTGGATGCCCACTACATCAATGTTAACCTCGGAAGGGATGTAAGAGTCGACGTGTTTGGGGACTTACAGATGGTAAAGGAGGGAGATCTCTGCTCCCGCTGCGGGAAGTCCTTGAGTTTCTTCAGGGGGATAGAGGTCGGCCACATCTTCAAATTGGGGACGAAATACAGCAAGGCTTTAAAGGCGACCTATCTGGATGAACATGGCCGAGAGAAGGAAATGGTGATGGGGTGTTATGGCATCGGTGTCGGAAGAACCGCTGCCGCCGCCATTGAACAGTATCATGACGAAGCCGGGATCATCTGGCCAGTGCCCATTGCCCCCTTTCAGGTTATCGTAGTCCCGGTAAACAATAAAATCCGAACCCTCATGGAGGCGGCGGAGGCGATATATCATCTTCTCCTGAGCAATGGGGTGGAGGTCCTGTTGGACGACCGGGATTCCACCCCCGGGGTAAAATTCAAGGACGCCGATCTTATCGGCATCCCCCTGAGGTTGACCATCGGCGAGAAGAACCTGAAAAAAGGACTGGTTGAACTCAGGCACCGAAAAACCGGGGAAACGACTTTAATAGAGGAAGATAAGGTCGTGGAGACCGTGTTGGCCTCGATCCGGGAGGAGATGGAGGGTTCATTTCAAGCTTGAGCCGCCGTACTTCTCCGCAAGTATCCTCCTAAACCGGGGGCGATAGATCAGTTCAAAGGTTTCCTCCTTGCCCGGGAAAAGGCGACACGCGTGAGCTTTCACCCCTTCAACTACTCTGAGGGCCTCTTCAAGGGGAAGGTTCCCCTGGAGGATGAGCTGCATGGAGAAATCCACCAATATCCTCAGGAACCTGACCTTCCTATTCTCCTCAGACATCTCCTCTAAGCTGGCCATGGGGAGCATTCCCTCCACGGTTTAGGCATTAATTGGTTGACATGAGGGGCCTTTTCGCTGAAAACCTTAAAAAAATACCAGGATAAGAAGGGATTGTCAAAGCAGGACTGGAATATGAGTTGGAATAGTGGAGTAATGGAATACTGGAATGATGGGCAGAGGGGAAAGAAAACAACGGACCCGGTTTTCCGCTTTTTATTTCCCAATATTCCATTATTCCAACGTTCCATCATTCCAATTCTCTGAAATATGACGCTCAGGGACATCGGTGTCCTCTAGAGACTCAGGAATCTTCCCTCTTAGATGCGCTTGACTCCGGATGCAATTT
>CAYFXP010000152.1:0-5070 GCA_964346935.1 uncultured Syntrophobacterales bacterium | reverse complement strand
CCATCCTGAACGAATTTCTGGATTACCTTGAGCGGAGAGTAAGGGGTTTGGAGGTAACCCTGAACCTGGGTAAAGAGTGCACCCCCGATATGGTGTTGGCTGAAAAGCCGGATTCGGTGATCCTTGCCACTGGATCCCTTCCTCTCGTTCCCGATTGGCCGGGAGTGAAGGAGAGCGGCGCCCTTTCCGTCGACGCAGTCTTATCCGACCAGGGAAACGTGGGGAAAAAAGTCCTGGTGGTCGGAGCGGGCGGCATCGGGGCGGAAACGGCTGATTATCTGTCGGAGATGGGAAAAGAGGTTACGTTGGTGGAGATGTTGGAGGAGATAGCATCTGATCTGGTGGTCCACCTGAAACACTACCTTTCGAAGAGGCTTACTGAGAAGGGGGTTACCATCCTCACGTCCACTACGGTGAAGGAGCTGGGAAAGGGTTTTGCGTTGGTGGAGGATGCTTCCGGCACGAGAAAAATCGATGGATTCGATACTATTGTCTTGGCCGTGGGCTCAAAACCGGACAACCGTGTTGCCAAGGACCTTGAGGAAAAAATACCAAAACTCCTCGTCATTGGCGATGCCTCAGAGCCGAGGGAAGCCCTGGAGGCCGTCTATGAGGGGGAAGAGGCGGCGTTGAAAGTATGAGTTGCGGCCCACAATAGTATCTATTGAACTGTTCACGGGAAAGGAGGTGAATAAGGGAAATAACAGGAGGGGAGGTGATGGAAAAAAGATTGCGGAAGTAAAGTGGGAGAATAGCCTTGTGGCTCAACGTTATCCCACATAAAACGGAAAGGAGGTTGGGAGATGAATCGAAAAAAAAGATGCAAAGTGATCATTGGATCAATTTGTCTCTTCCTGATAATTCTGGGGGGTACAAGCCTAGCCGCGAGAAAGGTCATCAACGTATGGCATACCGAAACCAACCCCCTATCGAGGAAGGCGGTTGCCAATATCGTGGCACGGTTTGAGAAGCTGCACCCGGATATCAAGGTGGAGGCAGAGGCCCTTGCATGGGGAGATCTGGAGGGAAAGATCATGGCCGCCCTGGCAGCCGGTTCACCGCCGGAGCTTTCCCACGGCCAGCCCATTACCTGTGCTGCACTGCAGGCCAAGGGTTTGCTCCTTCCCCTGGATGATGTGGTCAAGCACATCGGTGAGGACAATATCTGGGATCAGATCAAGAAGGTGGGGAAATTCGGGGACCATTACTTCGGCCTCGTTCACGCCGCTGGCACCTCCCTTCTGATCTACCGGAAGGATCTGGCCAAAAAGAAGGGCCTGAAGAACCCCAAGACGTGGAAGGATCTGCTACACAATGCCAAAGAGCTCACCCTGGATACCAATAAGGACGGGAAGACCGATATCTATGGCGTAACCATTCCCGGCGACAATCTGTTTATCAACATCCTTCTCGGGGAATTAACAAAGGCCAACGGGGGCATTCTATTCGATGATCAAAACCGACCCCAATTTACCTCCAAATGTATGATCGAGACCCTGGAATTCCTCAAGGAACTGACCAAGTATATGCCACCCGGTTGGGAGGGACATGGGTACAGGGCGACCTTTGCCAACATGTACGGCGCAAAGGCGGCCATGATGTATCAGGGATACGGGAGAGGTGCCTCGTTGATCGAACAGTACGCACCCAAGCACATGACCAATACAAATTACTATGACGTCTGGATAAAGCCCCATGGACCCAGCGGTCCAAAACCCGCCGCCCAGGTGGATGAGGAACCATGGATGCTGTTCAAGGGTTCCGAACACCCCAAGGAGGCCATCGAGTTCCTGAAGTTCTTTTACCAGGATGAGAATTATCTCGAGTATATCCAGACGGTCCCCATTCACTTCTTCCCCGTTACCAAGTCCCTCAGGAGGAGCAAGGCTTACCAGGACACCCCCATGATCAAGAAATGGAAGGGGTGGCTCGATGTCCAGGAGTATTATCTGGATAACGACCTGGTCAAGCCGACGCTCGTTATCGATTGGAAGGATATGGAGACCAAGCCCTACCTTATGGAGATCCTCGGCTCCGGGATACTGAAGGATATGGTCATGGAGGTAACCAAGGAAAACGTACCTCCTCGAAAGGCCACCCAGAAGGCCCAGAAGAGAGCGGAGGAGCTCGTAAGGGATAAGGGCTACGCCAAATGGTAAGGTAGTCGAGGGCGGTGCCGGGAGCTTCCCGGCACCGCCGCTTTGCTCCAAAGAGGATGAACTCGTAAAAAGTCAAAAACGGGACGGCAAAGTAAAAAGCTCCAAATGCAAGGCTTGCGAATCTTGAGGAGTGAGGCGTACTTACCAGTACGCCGCAATGACGAAAGATGAAGCGTAACGCAGCAGTTGGACTTTTTACGAAGCCGTCAAAAATGAGTAGGATGAAGAGGTGAAGGCAAGCTCCCAAAAAACGGGAATCTTCCTGATTACACCGTCGGTTTTCCTGATCTGCGCTTTATTGGTCTATCCGGTTCTGTACGGGGTGTGGCTCAGTCTCTTCAAGAAACACTCCTTCTTCCCTGAGCAGAGGTTTGTGGGCCTTGCCAATTATCTTTACCTGCTGACAGACTCGGAATTTTGGATGAGCCTCTGGTATGGGACCTTCTATTCTGTAAGCACCATCGTCCTTCAAATCGTTATTGGGGTCATCGCGGCATTAATTCTTAATGAGGCATTTCGTGGCAGAAATTTTGTCCGGGGCGTGGTCCTCTTTCCTTACATGATCCCCACGGTGGTGGCCATCATCCTCTGGGCGTGGCTGCTCAACGCTCAGTTTGGTCTGGTCAACTATCTTTTGCTTGCCGTTGGCGTCATTAAAGATCCCCTGAGCTGGATGGGAAAAGACCACATCATGACCTCTCTCATCATCATCAGCGTGTGGGAGTTTTTCCCCTTCGTAGTCTTGAGCGTTCTCGCTCGCTTGCAGACGATCCCGCCGGTTCTCTATGAAGCCGCTAAGGTAGATGGAGCCGGCGCGTGGAGCCGTTTTATC
This sequence comes from uncultured Syntrophobacterales bacterium, assembly GCA_964346935.1. GTDB lineage: Bacteria > Desulfobacterota > BSN033 > WVXP01. The sequence continues at coordinate 2,079 of CAYFXP010000152.1, read as the reverse complement.
CACGTGACCCTTCCCCAGCTGAGAAACGTTCTTTTTGTAGTCATCCTTCTCAGAAGCATCTGGATGTTTACCAAGTTCGACACCGTTTGGCTCCTTACTCAGGGTGGCGGAGCGGAAAAATATATCAGAACCCTCCCCGTCTTCGCCTACATGAGGACCTTTATGTACTATCAGGCGGGGCTGGGATCAACCCTTGCGGTAATCATGTTCGGGATCTTGATTGCTTCCACAACGATTTACTTCAAGATGTTCAGGAGGGAAGAAGGGATTTGAAACCGAGGAATTCTTTTTTCTCATTGCGGGGACAGGTAATTTACTGGTGTGCTGCCATTCTGCTGATTTTTACGGCATTTCCCTTTTTCTGGATGGTATCCACATCCTTTAAGCCCTTGAGGGAAATATTTGTTTCTCCCCCGAATTTTCTACCCCAGAATTTTACCCTCGCCAATTTCGCCCTGCTCTTCGAGCAAACTCGTTTTCTGACCTATTTCAGAAACAGCGTGTATGTCGCAGCGTTGACCGTTCTTTTTACCATGGCAATCGCAACAGCCGGGGCTTATAGCCTCACCCGATACAGATTCTACGGTCGGGAGAAGATTGCGAGCCTCATTCTCTTCACCTACATGTTTGCCCCTATTATGATCATCATCCCCTTCTACGTGTTAATCAAGAAGATAGGCATTGCAAATACCCATCTCGCCCTCATCATGGCCTATACCGCCTTTTGTCTCCCCTTCAGTCTTTGGCTCCTGAGGGCATTCTTCCAGAGCATCCCCCTCGTCTTGGAGGAGGCAGCCTTGGTGGATGGGGCAACCCGTTTCAGGGCGGTCTTCCACGTCATCCTCCCCCTCGCCCTCCCGGGGATCATCGCCACGGGGATCTTCACCTTTATTTTGGCGTGGAACGACTATATCTTTGTGAGAATTCTCATCACCTCGGATAATCTTAAGACCCTTTCCGTTGGCATCGCGGATCTCCACAACGCAACGGTAATCGACTGGGGAATGATCATGTCCGGCGGCATGTTGATCACCATACCCGTGTTGGTCTTTTTCATCTTCATCCAGAGGTACCTGATTACCGGATGGGGCACAGGCGCGGTGAAAGGCTGATCGCCGAAGCACAGATCGCAGGAGGAGGGAGGTTGTGAAAAGAGCTCAATCCAAGGGGAGGATATTCTCCCCCATCAGGACCAGCAAGATATCCGACGAGGTTTACAAACAGCTTGTCTCCTTGATCAGCAGCGGCCAATTTAAACCCAACGAAAAGCTTCCCTCGGAGAGGGAAATGGCATCCGATCTCGGGATCAGCAGGCAGTCCATCAGGGAGGCCCTTTATCGAGCGGAGATCATGGGCCTGATCGAGGTCCGCCAGGGAGAGGGCAGCTTCGTGCTGTCATCGGTCCGCGAAACTCTGAAGCATCCTTTGTTGGTTTTGCTGGAGGAGGAAGCGGGGAGGATATTTGAATTCCTGGAGGTTCGGAAGTTGATCGAGGGGTGGTGTGCGGGAAAAGCAAGCGCTGAGGCTACTGCCGAGGATCTGGAAAGAATGGCGGGGATAGTGGAGAGAATGGCGGCGAGCACCCCAGGGGATAGTGAATGGGAGGAGGTGGACGTGGAGTTTCACCTCTCCATCGCAGCAGCCACCCACAACGTTATTGCCATTCACATCATGGAGGCGCTCAAAGAGAGCTTTGGCTCCTTTTTCAGATTTCGGAAGGTCCTGACACGGCCTGAGAAAAAGGACCTTCTCTTGCGACACCACCAGGAAATCTACAGGGCAATCAGCCAAAAGGATCCATCCCTTGCAAAGCGGAAGATCATAGACCATCTGAATTACATCGAAAAAAAGATTAGAGAAGAGATGGAGAAGATGCAAGCGTGACGCGGCATTGTGAGGCTCTATCGGGGAGGATAAAGGCATGAGACTCAAAGACAAGGCAGCCCTCATCACCGGCGGAGGTAGGGGTATCGGTGCAACAACGGCCTACCTGTTTGCCAAGGAAGGGGCCAGGGTTGGAATTGTTGACATACGAGACGAAGGACTGAGCGAGGTAGCGGCCGAAGCCGAGAAAAGGGG
>CAYFXP010000151.1:0-11090 GCA_964346935.1 uncultured Syntrophobacterales bacterium | reverse complement strand
CGTCTCCTCTGGCAGATCGGGCCGGAAGTGACGGGTTTTTCGGAAATGGGGCAGAGCTGGTCCACCCCCATTATGGGGAGAATCCGTCATGGAACTGATGAGAAGGTGGTTTTCTTCATCGGGGGTGGATATGACGAGAACCAAGACAGCGGCCCTGATGCCGTTGAGGATGCCCACGGGAGGGCTCTCTATGTCGTTGATGCGATGACGGGTAGCTTTGTGTGGAATTACCCCGACGGCGAAAATTCGCTCATGGCTTATTCCATTCCCAGCGACATAGCCCGGGTTGACACCACCGGGGACGGCTTCATTGACCGTCTATATGTCGGGGATATGGGGGGCAAGATGTGGCGCTTCGATATCGGAAGCCCATCTCCCGGCAACTGGACGGCAAAAGTCGTCTTCAATTCGGGCGAACGGAGGAAGATCTTCTATCCCCCCGATGTTTGCCTGGAAAACGGGGCGGAGCACTATGAGATGCTCTTTTTCGGCACGGGCGACAGGGCCGATCCCAAGGAGGTCACCGTCTGTAATCGTGTCTATGCGGTAAAGGATAAGAACGGCCCGACCTTGACCGAGGGCTATTTGCAGGATGTCACTGACATTCTTCTGGATGGGGCCGACACGGAAAACGGATGGTATATCCGCCTCAACCAATACCCGGGGGAGAAGGTTCTTTCAACTCCTGTGGTCTATTTCGGCACTGCCTATTTCACGAGCTTCGTACCGGACCAAGAAGTATTCGATGACCCCTGCTATGTGGGCCAGGGTAGGGCAAGGCTCTACGCCCTCGGGTATAAGACGGGGGACCCGGTTTTTGATTTCGACCTCGGTGGCACGCTGGACATAGGTGACCGTTCATCCGAGATCGGCATCGGCGTTCCATCGGGCGTGGTTATCACCATCTTCGGGGAGGTGGCAAAGGGATACGTGGGGGTAGGGGGAGGAATCGACCGTCCACCAGTTTCCAATAGGTCAACGATCCTTCCGATGTGGTGGAGGGAGGTCTTTTGACCCCTTTCAAGGAGGCATTCATGAAGGCATTGATGGAAACAAAACCATTGAAAAAAACGATGCGAATGGTAGGATGGGTATGTTTGTTCTATGTAGCGCTTCATTTTCCCATGAGCTCTGCCCTGGGGGAGCAGCATATACAGCAGTTCCAGGGTGTTATAGTCGAAAAGGACGCCGCGAACAGGGCGATTTACGTGAATGAGATGAAGGTCGTTGTCCCCAGGGGGACGGAAATTAGGACGGCTCGCGATGTGAGGCTTTCCTTTGAATCGTTACGAGCCAAGCAGTGGGTATTCATCCAAGCTTGCCCCGACGGGAAAGACCTGGTAGCATATAGGGTCGTTCGTATACCCCGATACATCCACCCCAGGGAGAGGCGCAAATACCGGTTTTTTACCCTGACAAGGGATATGAAATAGCTTCCGTGGAATAGAATGCGGACGTGTAAAGGATTTATACCAGCATGTTTTCTTTTTCTGTTAATCGTGGGCTGCACGGAAGAGGTCCCTGAAAAACCAACCGCCGGTACTGCCCCCCCATCCGCCCGGTCCATTGACGTCACTCCTTCGGATAGCAAACTCCAGGGAAAAGAGGCATCAACCGACTCAGGTCAAATCCGCAACTCGCCACCCAAAGTCACGGCGGTTTCGATCGACCCCGAACTGCCCCGCAGGAACTCTACGTTGAAAGCCAGAATCGAGGCCTCGGATCCCGATGGGGACACCATTGCCTTCTCCTACCAATGGATCAAGAACGGCGAGGAGCTCATAGCCGAGACCTCGGAAACCCTCAGGGACCCGACCCTTAAAAAGGGGGATAAGATTGCCTTGCGCGTGAGCCCCTATGATATGGAGAGCACGGGGGACCAGGTGATCTCCGAGGAGATAATCATTCTGAATAGCGCTCCCGTTATCACCTCATCGCCGAAGGCCCAAAAAATGAAATCGACCCTCTACCGGTATCAAGCGGTGGCCGAGGATCCCGATGGTGACCCCATCACCTTTTCCCTCTCGCCCTCCTCTCCTCAGGGGATGACCATCGATCCCCAAACTGGGTTGATCCAGTGGAAGATTGGGCCGAACGACGCCGGCACGCACACCATTGAAATCATAGCCAGCGATGGGGACGAGGGGAGATGCACCCAGAAATACACCCTCACCATAAAATTGCCGAGATTATAGGCAATGGCGCCTCCTGGGAAACCGTCCTCGATTTCCTGAAATTTCCTTAATTACTCGGGAAATCCGTTGTCCCTGAGCGAAATTCAGATGCCTGGGAATTCAGAAAAGGAGCTCTGAGCAAGTTGGGTTTCTGCGGTGTTGCAGTACTGCAGTGTTGCGGTCAGGGAAAGGCGAAAGAGTTTGGAGGGGGAAGGTAAAATGTCAAAGTTCAAAATCCAAATTTCAAGTTAAGTTCAAATGCCAAAAGGGAAAATCCCAATCGCAGATGACCGGTTCCGAACCACGAACACGATTTTCTAACGCGGTCTGCCGTCCGCCGTCTTCGGTCGTAGTGATCACGGACACTGACATGAGGGGAAATGACAAATCTCAAAGCTCAAATGCCAAAAGGGAAAATCCCAATGTCAAATGACAAATAATTGATAAGGAACACCGATTGACGAATCACGAGCACGTTTCACGAACACGAACAACGGACACGCAACACGAAATCTGGGCGAAGGGACAATGAAGTTCCTTACACAAGTATCTAATTCTTCTATCAATTTTGCTTTGACAAAAAGGGAGATTTCTACTATGATGGTTTATAAATCTTATTGTCAACAAAAAGGCATGGAGCGCAAAAGAGGGCTGACGATCATCGAGCTGGTGGTGGTTATGTGTATTCTGGGGGTAATGGTATTGATCGCCATCCCCAATATCGGCCGATGGTTACCCCGCTATCGGTTAAAGTCTGCAGCGAGGGATGTGGCCTCCAACATGCAGCTGGCCCGGCTGGGGGCTATTAAGGATAACCGCGAGTGGGCAATCCTGTTCGATACCAACGGCCAGTTATATCGGATCATCTCGGATAAGGGACCCGATGGAAACTGGGGAACCCCCGATGATACCGTGGAGAAGGCGGTCAACCTTTCCGATTACACGAACGTCAGATTTGGAGACAACGGCTATGGACCGGTAGCGGGGGGTGGTCCTGTTGGTGATGGAGTTACCTTCGTGGCGGAAAGGGCCGAGTTTAACCCCGGGGGAACAAGCACCGCCGGCACCGTTTACCTTCAGAACAATCGCGCGGATGCCATGGCAATACGTGTTGACAGCAGCACGGGGATCATCAGGATGTGGCAGTGGGCTTCCCCCGATTGGAAGAGGTTATAATTCCGTATTCGGAGGCATTGCATGAACGCTTGGTTTATGAAAAGAAATGAGGGCTTCACCCTTGTGGAGGTCATGATCGCCATCTTGGTTCTCTCCGTCGCCCTGTTGGCCTTGGCAGGGCTTCAAATTGTTTCTATTCGCGGGAACTCCTTCGGAAACTACATGACCGAAGCCATCACCCTAGCCAAGGATCTGATGGAGGAGATGAAGAATAGGGAGTGGGAGCAAATTCAAGGGAGTACCGATGATCCCCCTGGAACATCCGGGGTTACCTACCACAGGGTATGCACCGTTGTTACGGAATCCAGTGGGATCAAGAGAGTTACCGTTGAGGTGACGTGGGATAACGGGAAGCACCGGGTGGCTTTGGTGACGAAGATCGCTGATTTGCGGGCTAATCCATGAGGAGAAGGGAAGAATTTGGGCTCTATCAAAAGGGCTTGACCCTCATTGAGCTTATGGTGGCCCTGGCCATCTGCTTTATCGTCATTGGGGCGGTCTATCGAGCCTTCACCTCTCAACAACGGACGTATACCATCCAGGACCAGCTGGCCGAGGCTCAGCAAAATGCCCGTGTGGCCATGAATATCCTCATGCGAGACCTGAGGATGGCGGGCCATGGAAAGCCGGAGGGGAACGTCGTAATCGCGGGGGAGACGTACAACTACAATATTCACATCGAAAAGGGCGCGGACGAGGAAGACCCGGATACCATCATTCTCGTGGGGTGTTTTGGACCCCCCAAGGGATACCTCACCAGGACTGCGGATAAGGATGATACGGAGATTGCGGTGAAATCGACGGGAAACGAGCTGAATAAGATATTCGATTCGGCAAAAAGCGACTACATCTTCATTGGTGGACTGGGAAAGTTGTGGGTTGCGGAAGCACCAGGGTCCAGGGAGGGTATATTAAGGCTAAGCGGTCCCCTCACCCAGCGGTATCCCACGGGGGTTTTATCAGGGTCGCTCGAACCCGGTGCAACCCAAATTCCCTTGAAGAAAGCGGAGGGCCTGCGGGCAGGGGACGTGCTCTTTCTCGGCGAGGACAGGCTGATTGTTCGAGATGTGGGGACGAATACCATCACCATCGACACCGATCCCGATGTGGCTGGAAACCAGGGGATTTCGGGGAGCTATCCGGCGGGGACATACCTAAACCCCATCCCTATTTACCGTCTTACGGCATTGGAATACTCAATCGAGGTTGATACTCAGGACCCGGAGCGTCCGATTCCGTTCCTGAGCAGAAATGACATTGTGGAGGGCAATATAGACCGAAAGGTGGCGGAATATATCGAAAAATTGGAAGTGACTCCGGATGATCGGGACGACCAATCCCTCTACACCATTCGATTGACGGCCAGGACCAGGGTCAGGGATCCTGAGTATCTCGAAAACGATGGGTTCAGGAGGAGGACCTTGGAATCCCAGGTGAGGCTCAGGAACTTATAAGGGGGCGGCATGAGAAACGAGAAGGGAGTAGTCTTGGTTATTGCCGTTCTGGCCATGATTACCGTTACCATTTTGGGCATTGCGGCCATGATGACCTCTGACATCGAGGTGAAGATGTCGGGGAACCAGAGGTGCATGGAGGCTGCTCTCTACGCGGCCGACGGGGGGATCGACGATGGATTGAACTGGTTGGCCAACTCAGGCGCGACCAAGCCCGATGATTCAAGGCTCCCCACTATGAAGGAGACAACGGATATACCCGATCCCGATAACGACAACATCTATTCCCAGCACTACATCTGCGATCTGCACCATTCCACGAATCCCCCACCGGGGTGGGATGTAACAAAGTTCAGGCGCTATTACTACCAAGTCTATTCCATGGGCTTTGAGAAACCGCCCGAACGGCCCGCAGAGGACGAGCCCGAAGCCTGTGCTGAAATTGAGGTCATTGCCAGCGTCGTTTACCCATCCCAAGAGTATTAATTAAGAAAAGCAGTGCTGCGGTCTTGCAGTGCTGAAGTGCTGCAGTCAATCGGTTAGGGCGGTTCAAATTCTTCTTCTATGAGGCATTTCCTTGACCTTTTTTCCAGTTTTTAGAGATCTCTGATTCCTCAAAAACACTATTTCAATACTAGATCGGAAAGTTCCCGCGGTCGACTTACGCATAGGCTTGAAGGATAACTCAGGCTAAAGAGGGCTGAACAGAACAAGAGTATATGTAAGGTAAGGGGGGTGCCATCCCTCGTAAGGCTTCGTTGTCTCCTTACGAGGAGCTCCATATAGAAGAGCACAGAGATGATCATCGCCATGGTGACTAGCAGCGACCATCGTTGCGCCAGATCTACCCAGCCAAAGAGCATGCTCAGCCCAACTAGGGGTGACAATCCCATGCGCGTTACAGACTTGAGGGTATTCTTCTCATTGATGGACATTGCAAGCCGAGGGCTGTATCGATAGTAGAGGGGGATCAGCGATCTCCCCAGGCCGTTGAGCAGGAGACACTGATCACGGAACTTCCTCAGGGCTATTCCATTTCCCCCGGCATGGGAGCCGTAAGCAGCCGTGGCGATGAAACATCCCTCTCCGGAGCCGGAGCTGCCGGGAGGACCACTTGTTTGAACCTTCACCTCCAGGGCCGGCTTCCCGAAGAGCACGAACGTCCCCACGGCCCCGTTGGCGCCCTCCATGCTTTCCAACAGATCGCGCTTCGCGCCGGAGACGACCTCTCCCAACTGCTTTGTACCGTCCGCGAATAACGCCTCAAACAGCCCCGTGTCCAGAAGGACCTGTTCCATTGGCGTGGTCATGCCCGAGGAGGCAAATACCGCAACCGCGCCCTTATCGGCGGATTTGGCAAGGAGCTCCGTCAATGAGTCCCACCCATCAGGGGCCTCGGTGAAATACCCGTTCAGGCAGGTCATGCCCACCACCATCGGGTAATTGGGACCATCTTCTCCATTGTGGAGCCCAGCAATATCCACTGCTTCGAAGATACCCTCATCGGCCCAGAAGTCCTCCGCCCCATGGCCCACACAGTTTACCAGGAGAATCCCCCCATTAATCTCATCCATGAGCTCCTGGTTCAAAACCGAGGGGTCCGTATACTGCTTGAGATACTTCTTAAGATCAGATACGCCGGAGATACCGAATCCGAACAGGCCTCGTTTATCCGCTCAAATCCCGCCCCGTCATCGTCGGCCACAAGGAGAACCCTTCTCTCCCACTCCTCATCAGACATCGAAGAGGCCTCATAAGCCAGGATCTTATCCACCATGGCCCTCAGTCTCTGCTCCCGCCTGTGTTGAGCCAGGGGCTGAACCTCATCAATAAAGTCCTCAGGGGCAATGGCGATCCAGTCAGCCCCATTGGAGGGAAATTTCAAGTCCCGGCTCTCAAACCGTTCGATCCCCGCGGGATCGGTTCTCATCTTTGCCTCGGTCAAGGCGAGATACGTTTTGGGTGTGTCGACCGAGTCCTCAAAAGCGAGGGAATAAGGGCCGGTGCCGGTGATCCCCAGCCCGACAAACATCTTGGGATTCAAGACACCGCTGATATCAAATACCTCAAGGGCGTCGCTCGTGAACCCACCGACTTGGAAATCGTACTCCCCGGGGATACTGATAGTGAAGCTCCCCGCGGCAAGCCGCGGGGGATTCTGCAAAGGGTTTGCTAAATAGGTATGGCTTCTTTTAACCAATTCGATGAAGAACACAGCAAAAAACCGTAAGAAATCGTCAAATATCCTATCGAGGCGGTGCCTTAGAGAAATCTGCGGGGGTTCTTTTATAAAAGGATTCTTATATTCTAACATGTTACAATCATGTAGATTTTTGATATTTCGTTTACATGTAAAGAGGGCTTATCGATGCTTCGATGCTGAGGCCTTGATTGTGTTAACGGTAGTGTGAATTTCTTGCAGCTTTTGCGATTTTTCGGCGCGAGTTTTTGGCCATATCTGGATTTATCAACTATTGTGGAGGCTTCGTCGGGATGCCGGCTATTTTTCTTTACATTCTTCAAAAAGTACATTATTATATTTGTTATAATTTTTTGTTTCATATCCTACTAGCCGGGCGGGGGAAAAGGGGTGGGGAAATGAACCGATCGTTTTTTCTCAGTCTCCTCGTCTTATTCTCCCTTCTCGGGGGTAATCCTCATATATCGGCGATGGATTGTGAGGTTCCCCCTTTTATCAGCCAAGTCGTCGAGCCTAATATCCTCTTCCTCTTTGATAACTCGGGAAGCATGGCCTCGGCCATCTGGATCGATAGCTACGACCGGAGCGTCGACCATACCGCATGGCGGCTCCCGGCGGGTGATGACCAGGTTATCTTCGCCAAGACGGAGGGGGACTGCTATATCGACCACAACCGCGTCTCCTATGATTCCAAAGAAAAAAAGGTTAAACTGCGATACAAGAAGGCCAAGTCCGGCTCAACGGATCTTTGCTCGGGCGACCGGTACTACACCCAGTGGAGCGATACGGACGAACACTTTTACTTCGATCGAGAAGGGGGAGGGTTTATCGAGAAAGGGGATTATGAGCCGGGGAATCATCAGCACATAAGGATCTTCCTCCCCTATGCCACTTATAGCATCGATCCCGGAAGCGATACCGGCTCATATACCACGTGGTATGATTACGACTACCTGAATTGGCTCTTCTATGACTCTACGCAGGCCGACCGGGATGCCCTCAAGCAACAGCATGATGACCCAAGTCAACGGGTGCTGCTAACGCGAATCGTGACGGCCAAGAAGGTTGTGAAGGATTTGGTCGAAACCACCGAAGATGTTCGCTTTGGTTTCATGTCGTTCAATGGGTCTCATGGAGGGAGCCTCGATGCCAAGGTAAGTCCGAATAAAAAACCCGTACTGGATGCCGTGGACAAGGTTTGGGCCACTGGGTCAACACCTCTCGCTGAAACCCTGGAGGATGCCTGGGACTACTTCTCGGAGAAAATCGAAAGCCCCATGGAATGGTGGTGCCAGAAGAACTTCGTCATCCTCATGACCGACGGCTATCCCTCCCATGACGCCGATGATTTGGGGCCCCTCAAGGGGGATTGGGACAAAGACCACGGGGGCAACGAGGAGAACCTCTATCACGGCAAGGGATCTGACTACCTGGACGACATCGCTTACTACATCTATGAGCACGATTGTTCGAATTTGGATGAAACCCAGAACATTTACACGTATACCATTGGATTCACGGTGGTTAACTCCCTCCTCAAGGATACGGCGTTCAACGGGAATGGCCTGGCCGGGCTTCAGAGCGAATGGGATGATTCCAAGAGCCCCCACTATCACCGGTATTTCTACACGGCAACGAATTATGAGGAGTTGAAGGAGGCCCTCACCGCGGCGATCAACGAGATTATCAAGAAGATCTCTTCGGGAACGGCGGTATCGGTCTTCGCGACCTCCAAGCAAACGGATAACAGGCTCTTTCGAGCCAAGTTCCTTCCCGAGGAATGGAGGGGATACTTGGAAGCCTTTGGGCTTCCTTACAAACAGGGGGACCAACCCTTCTGGGAGGCGGGCAAAAGGCTAAAGGAGAGAGACCCCGATAGCCGATATATCTTCACCGCTATGGACGATGAGGCTGGATCCAATATCAGGATGAGCAGGAAAGTGTTCTTCACCGAGGGGAATAGCACGGCAATGGATGCCAATGGCAAGAAGTTATCCGATCTCCTGGGGGCGGCCGATGACGCCGAGGCCAGGAAGATCATCCATTATATCCGGGGTTCGAACGAAAGCGGCTATCGGGACAGGAAGGGGTGGAAACTGGGGGATATCGCCTATTCTACTCCCCTGGTATCGAATAATAGGGTCTACATAGGGGCAAATGATGGAATGCTTCATGCCTTCGATATCGATACCGGCGAAGAGATCTGGGCCTTTATCCCCAATAACCTCCTGGGAAAGCTGAAGGATTTGACCCGCGAGGATTACTGCCACGAGTATTTCGTTGACCTCTCCCCCGTGGTGGTTCGTATCCTGAGGGGAGCCGATACCAGGACCATTTTGATTTGTGGCGAGAGGGGCGGGGGAGACGCCTATTTCGCCCTTGATCTAGGGGGGGAGGAACCCATCCCCCTCTGGGAGGTCAGGGACAAGGAACTGGGGGAGAGCTGGTCCATACCCTTTATTGGAAGGGTAAGAATCGGCGAAACGGGGAAGTCGATCGCCTTCTTCGGCTCGGGGTTCGAGAACGCTCCTTCTAAAGGAAACCTCTATGCCATCGATGTGGAGGAGGGGACCATCATCGGCAAGGTGTTCTTGAACGGTCCCCCGAGCGACCCGCTAAACAGTCCTACCGCCGTGGATTCGAATGACGATGGTCTCTTGGACTCCCTGTATACCGGGGATCTCGGAGGGAGGGTGTTCAAGGTCAGCCTCGATTCCGACCCCATGAGCTGGTCAAATAGCCTCCTGTTTTCCGCTTTATCGGGCCAACCCATATCCATTCCCATGAGCCTTGCCTTTTATGATGCCGATCCCAGTCATCTCTTCGTGTATTTCGGCACCGGCAAGTATTTCACCGTAGAGGATAAGTCCGATAATACCATCCAGACCTTCTACGCCGTAAAGGACGAGGGCGTGCCCGTTGCCAGGGGGAACTTGACAAACCAGACGAGTGGATGCAACGCGGCCGAAGGGTCGCTGGGATGGTACATCGATTTCACCGTGAATTCCGGGGAGAGGGTGACCGCATCGCCCTTGGTTGCCGGCGGGATCGTATTCTTCACCACCTTTGAGCCCGATGTCGATGACCCCTGTAAAGCTGGAGGAATAGCACGGCTCTATACCGTTCAGTACGATACCGGGTGTGCTCCCGAGTCACCGGTGGTGGATGTCAACGGAGATGGAGTCGTGGACGAGGGGGATACAATAGGGGGAACCGTCCCTCGGTCCATCATTATAGGCCATGGACTCCCTTCCGATATCATTTTTAACCCCGCTGACAATCAGATTATCATCCAGACCAGCGATACCACGGTACGTGCGATCACTGTGAGATTAGTGGGTGAAAGGATAAGAATCCATACCTGGAGGCAGATGCTCCGCTGAGGGGGTACGGCTAATCCTTCACGAAGGTCGTTTTAAACGTTCGATTCTATTCCTTACATCCACGAAGTTGCTATCCAAGTCGATGATCTGTTGGTAAGCCTTCAGGGCTTCCTGGTTCATGCCGTTGCTTTCATAAGCCAACCCCAGCCGATACCGCAGCCTGATTATCTCTTCCTTGTTTAGTTCTCTCACCTGCGAGGCGTCGCTAAAGCAATGGATGGCCTTATCGTATTCCTCCTTTTCCATAAAGCACATTCCCAGCATGACGAGGCAATCGAATCTCCTCTCCATATCCGCCGATGCGGTTTGGAATTCGGCGATGGCATGATCGATCAACTCCATCTCCTTATAGGCAATCCCTAGGTGATAGTGCGTCTCTAGGTCCCCAGTATTGGTTTCCGGTTGAAGTTCGGCTTGGCCGGAAATGGAGACATCTTCCCGTGGCTCCTCAGGGCTGGGAAGGTTAAATCCCGGGGTGGATTCCTCGTGCATGGGGGGAGGTTCTATAATGGGGCCTTCCCCAGATGGTGCTTCTGCCTGAGCCCTGTTCTGTTCGATTTTTTCCAGCGCCTCTAAGGCAATGGGATCATCAGGTTGGATCTTGAGGATATTGTGGTACTGCAGCCGCGCACTCCCGATCAAATTTTCCCTCAGATAGAGGTTTGCCAATTTATGGTAAACATCCACCAACTGCGGATCCAGG
>CAYFXP010000150.1:0-2371 GCA_964346935.1 uncultured Syntrophobacterales bacterium | reverse complement strand
CCGGCCGACGACTTTGCGAACTCGATTGTGCCAGGCAAAGAGCTCCTCGCGGTTGTAAGCATTTTCCAGGCCCAGCATGGGGCTAAGGTGCTTTACGTGGGGGAAGAGATGGGCTGAGGTAGCACCAACCCGCTGGGTGGGGCTATCAGGGGCATAGAATTGGGGGTTTGCCTTTTCGAGTTCTTCCAATTCTCGAAAAAGGGCATCGTATTCCCGGTCGCTGATGATGGGTTCGTTGAGCACGTAGTAGCGATGGTTGTGCTCCTCGATCTCCCGCCTCAGTTCTTCAAGGTGCCTCTTTACATCCATTTGAAATCATTGGGGAAATAGGGGTATCTTTTTGAAACAGTATCAGATTTTACGGGCTATTTCAATCCTCCACGTGACGCATTGTCAAAGAGCAGGGCAGAAACCTCGCCAGGCCACCAATGGCAGCCTTTTTTCTTGTGGATTTTTCAAGGCTCTGATACCATGAACCTATGAGATGGTTTCAGAAAAAGATCTTCTTGGCTCACCCCCAAAAAATCCCACATTCAAGAAGTAACCAAAATACGGAGGAACGATAACTATGCTGGAAGGATGGGAAATCGCAGAGGTAACCAAGCAGAAGGCGGCTGAATTCGGCAGGAAATGCGATTGGTGTGACAGGAGAGCCATTACGCATATGGTGGTCGGCAATAACCAGCGATTCCCAATGGTATGCGGCAATTGCTATAGGGAGGAGAGGCACTCGCTTGGGCCGACTTCCTTAAGTCCGAGTAATAATCTCGTAGCCCCCAACCTACTGCCTTCCATGCCGATCCGAGTCAGGTTAAAACCCAAAACATATCCCCTTGAGCAAAGGGGAATTTTCTGATAGCTTCTTGTCGAAAAAGCTCGAATGGGAGGAGGAGCCATGATACGCGCAATTGATTGGGAGACCTTTAGGGAACTCAGGGGAAGCGAGAAAAAAGAATACTTCATGCGGGATGGGAACATATTCCATATAATCATGGCTCAGCAGTTCGATAGGCCTACCCTCGACTACATCTGCGATCTGACTACGAAAATCAGGGGGATCGCCAAGGGAAACCAGGGATCGCTCTTTCTTCAGTCCCTGCTTGAGACAAAGAGGGCCATGCTCTACTTCGTCCAGCCCTCCACCAGGACATTCCTCTCCTTTATGTCCGCCTGCCAGATACTGGGGATAAAGTGCTCGGAGGTCCGTGATCCCACGACCTCATCGGAGATGAAGGGCGAAACTCAAGAGGATACCGTGAGGACGTTCTCAAGCTATGTGGATTTCATCATTATGCGCCATGTCCAAGAGCGGTTTGCCGAGAAGATGGCATGGCTGCTCAACCAGACTGGCCGGCCCGTTTCCGTCATTAATGCCGGTTCTGGAAGGGATCAACACCCCACCCAGTCGTTGCTCGATATCTATACGCTCCATCGCTCCTTCGAAAATTATGGTGGCATTGATGGGAAGGCCATCGCCATGGTGGGGGATCTGCTCCGCGGCAGGACGGTCCGCTCCCTCTCATACCTTCTGAAGAACTACGATGGTGTGAAAATCTACTTCGTGGCCCCACGGGATCTCCAAATGGGCAAGGATTTGAAGGATTACCTGAGGGAAAACGATGTGGACTTTCAGGAAAGCGAGAATCTCGATGAAGTCATCCCCCTGGTGGACGCGATCTACATGACCCGAATTCAGGACGAATATGACCGGGGTGGCGAATCGAAAAAAATCGACTATAGCAAGTTCCACCTTACCGCGGAACACCTCAAACTCCTCAAGCCCAATGCTATCATCATGCATCCCCTCCCGCGACGGGCTGAGATCAGGCCTGAAGTGGACCAGGACCGGAGGGCCATGTATTGGCGTCAGGTGAGGAACGGGATGTGGGTCCGTGTAGCCCTCATCGCCAAGATTTTCCTCGTGGATAAGGAGATCATGAGCTATTGACTAGGGGGAATTGAAACCCCCCTCATTGTGGAGCCCAAGGAAGAAAGTTCGACCATGGGCGCGGTTTGACTTTATTTTGTGCAAATGGTATAAGTGATTAAGTCTATAGTTATAGGAGGATCAAATGCAGTGGGACAACCGAAACAAGGGAGGCTGGGACAGAGGTGGGCCCCCGGATCTGATGGACCTCGTTTCCAAGGCCAAACAGCGCTTCGCGGGAGCGGGGAAGGGAGGGAGGTATCCCTTGCTCATTCTGATCGTGATTATTATTGCGATCATTTTTATCTACACAGCGGTTTTCACTGTTCCAACCGGCCACCAGGGGATCATCCTCCAATTTGGCAAGTTTTCTCGAATGGTTGGGGAGGGGCTTCACTTCAAGATTCCCTTTGGAGTCGAAACGGTTCACAAGGTTTTCACCGC
>CAYFXP010000149.1:0-1918 GCA_964346935.1 uncultured Syntrophobacterales bacterium | reverse complement strand
CCATGGGGCGCACCTGCGTCAGCACCTGTCGAGCCTCTTTCACACTATAGGCGGGGATGAGCTGGAAACTCGACTCCTCCAAATACTGGTCATAAATGAGCATGGTATCACGGTCATCCTCGACCACCAGTACAGGAAATCGATACGGATCGATCTCCTTAGGAGGTGTTAGCGGGGTGGGCTCTGCCGCCTCTCCCTCGTAGACAAGAGGAATAACCGCTGTGAAGGTGGAGCCGACGCCCGGTTGGCTCTTTGCCAACACAAGGTCACCTCCGAGCAATTGGGCCAGCTTCCGGGAAAGCGGCAAGCCAAGACCTGTTCCCTTGGCCCTTTTAGTAAAGGGTGTACAGACCTGAACATATTCTTCAAAGATCCGCTCCTGATCCTCAGGGGCGATCCCTATCCCCGTGTCAGAAACGGAAAAGGTCACAGCCTTGAGTTCCGGATCCAGACCGGCCGAAATACGAACCTCCCCACGTTCGGTGTATTTGAGGGCGTTGGACACGAGATTCCTCAAAATTTGTGATACCTTGCATTCATCAGTGTTAAAAAGGGGAATGCCCGAGGGAGGGGCGAAGACCAAATCAACGGAGGGATTTACATGAAGTGCCCTCATCGTCCCCCTAAGACTGCTAAAAAGCGTCTCTATATCGTATTGGGACGGTCGAACCGTCAACTTGCCTGCCTCTATCTTTGCCAAGTCCAGCAGGTCGTCGACCAGCTCTAAGAGCTCTTCACCTGCCTTGTGGATGAAGTTGACCTGTTTCTCCTGCTCTCCTGTCAACTCCCCGTCAAGCCGGCCCAATAGAATCCGCGAAAGGGCCATAATCGCATTGAGGGGGGTGCGAAATTCGTGGCTCATGCTTGAGAGGAAGTGCGATTTCAATCGATTCATCCGGCGCAGCTCCTCGGCCTTATCCTCCAGCTCCGCGTACAAGGCCAATACACCACGGTTGGTGTCCTCAAGCTCACGGTTCAGTTGGGCAAGTTCCCTCTCACGCTCGCGCACGTGCTCCAGGAGGCGGAGGAGTTCCTGGTTCTGTTCTTGAATCTCTTCGAAGGCGCTTTGCGGTCCCCGTCGGTCCAGCTCGCTGGCGATCCGGGCCACATCCTCGCTCGTCACGCCAGGGGCGTCCGGCGGAAAAGCCTTCCCCAGCAACACCGTTGTCCCCCTGCCAGGTTCTGATTCGATGTGGAACCGGTCCATCAGTCTTTTCGCGCCAAGGATACCCAGCCCCATACCCTTTTTCGAGATGTACCGCCCCCTCAAAATTTCTGACACGTTAGCGATACCTGGCCCTTGGTCGGATATACGGATTTGAAACACCTGGGCAGGAGGCCGCCCTTCAACCAGAAATTCAGCCTTTCCACCACCTCCGTAATTAAAAGCGTTGCGTGTAATCTCGGAAGCGGCGGTAGCAATGCGCGTCCAATCCTGCACCTCAAACCCCAAAAGCCCCGCAATCTCCCGCGACCTCTGCCGAGCCAACACGATATCGTTCTCGAAGCGAATCCGCATTTCATAAATCATTTTGCTCATCAGAAAAACTCCATCTACTACCGGTAAGCGCTCTGGTCTTGGTTCATAACCGAACGCTCCTTCGCCACCACCACGACCACGTCGTCGTGGCCCCGGCTGAATTCCCGGTAAAGAACCCCCGCTATCAGGCTGGGGTGTCTACTGGCCAACCCGCGGTAGCTATCAATCCTCCAGCGACCGGCCAGCCCGTCAGAATGCATGACCAGAAGGCCCCCATCAGGCCATGGATAGGTGAACTCCTGAATCTTGCGGATATTGTGTCCCACGATGCCGTTGTGAGAGACCATGTTGCGGCTTCCTTCTGGGGAGAGTATTACGCCGGCAATGTTTCCCACGCCCGCAAAGCGCACTGCCTTACTGTGTATGTCCACCTCGGCC
>CAYFXP010000148.1:0-3201 GCA_964346935.1 uncultured Syntrophobacterales bacterium | reverse complement strand
CCTTTCAACTAGGCTTGAGGGTCGGGTCCTGAATTATAACATTCTTACCATTGACCTCGTTAATCTTAATAGGCAACCCCGATGGACTCGAATGGGATCCAACCACCTCAATCCTCATCCACAATGGCCACGGGCCGTACCCAACCCGCACTGGCTCCTTTGATCTTAATGGGAAAACAACAAACGGTGAACCCGTAAGGCTTCCCGATAGCCGAGAGGTGGGCCATCTTCTCCATATGGCAATAACCGATTTCGATTCCGGCAAAATGTGCCTCCCAGATGACTCCGGGATCCCTGGTCTCCTGGAACTCCTTGGCCAACAAAGGCAGCGGACGATCCCAGCTCCAGGCGTCTATGCCCATCACCCGCACCCCTCGCTCGGTCAAGAAAAGGGTACTTTCCCGGTCCATGCCGGCCCCCTTGAGCAGGTAATCAGGAGTGCCCCATGCCCCGTCGGCCCCGGTCTGGATGAGGACGATATCCTGGGGCTTGATCTCATACCCGATGCGATCGAGCTTTTGTTCAAGGTCTTTCACTGTAATCCTCTCCCCATCGCCTTTATGTCGAAAATCCATGAGCACGCCGCCACTGAAACACCATGAAAGGGGCACATCATCGATAGTCAATGCGGGCTTGCCGTGGTCCATCGTGGGATGATAATGGTAGGGCGCATCCAAGTGGGTGCCCGAATGGGTGGTCAGTGTCAGTTTCTCTAGTGCCCAACCGAGGCCTCTGGGCAATTGTTCCTTTTTTATCCCGGCAAAGAATTCCTGCATCTGCACAGCACCCTGGGCATGGTCAATATACTCTATCTGAGGGATCATCATGGAGGGATCGCTGGGGAGATCCGGCTCGATACTTATACTGAGGTCGATGAAGCGCTTACGTGCCATGCTTCTTCCTCCATTTCCCTTATCGAAATGATAGGCGGGCATTCGGCCGCGACGATGCCATCAGGAAAATGCTTATAGTGGAATATCTGACATTATCGATACTCGTGAGCAAGCTTGGGTTCGCTAGCTATTAATTTCAAAGCCCTGTCGCAAGTCCACAAGCGTATTCTCGACAACTGTGCTGAGGCCAGGAGATGAGCATCGACAAACCCAATACCCTTCCCTATTAACTTATTGCGTTCGATAAAGAAAAAAAAGGGGTTCATCCAGAGTCACAATTGGAACCGCCGGGAGCGAATGAAATCCTTATCGATTGCCGGAAACGACCAGAATCATTCAACGTATTCAACAACATCCCCTAACAGCTAACGTCAGGATTACTTGGCCTCAATGAACTGTTTATACATCCTCTCAACCTTTTTCCGTGTCACATGGGGCCTGTGAGATCGAAAACCACCTCCAAAGGAACAAGGAATATGCATCAGCTCATGGATGAGCACCTTGGTCTGCTCTTCCTTGCTCAGCCTATCAAATCTTTCAGAGACAACCTCAATGACATAATGCGGCTTCTCCTTGAGTGCTAGCTGCATGATTCTGGAAAGTCCGTGACAACGTGCAATTACCCTTCTGCTCTTAGAACCTCTGCTCCTTACACAGGCCACTCTGGATCCATCTACGTGGGTCATCTCAAGCTTATGAATGATATCTCTTATCTCCGGACCGATGTCCTCGGCCAGCTCATACCGAATCCCCATCAGCCTCCAACCCTTACTATCATTTCCAGCTCAACGGTTATGTTTCTTGGCAGGCTCGATGTTCCCAGCGCGCAGCGAGCGTGTTTTCCCTTCTCGCCAAATAGCTTCTCCAGGAACTCTGAGGCCCCATTGATTACCGCCGGCTGCTGTCCGAAATCCGGAGTGCAGTTTACAAACCCTCGCACCTGAACTACTTCCTCTACCTTATCAAGGGTTCCAACCAGCTCTTTTACCGCAGCAAGGCAGTTGAGGGCGCATATCCTTGCTGCCTCATATCCTTCCTCCACTGTCTTTTCCGCGCCCACTTTGCCCGTGTGAACCAGTTCTCCCCCTGCCGAAGGGCCCTGTCCCGAGCAGAATATCAGATCCCCCACTTTTTTGGCCGGGACGTAAGCTGCCATGGGTCTTGGTGCGGTTGGAAGTGTGATTCCCATTTCCTTTAATTTCCCTTCATAGTCTGACATAACATCCTCCTTCACCCTTAGAGTAATCAGGTTTTTCATTATAACAATCTTGCCGTTGCTTTTCTATACGTCTGAGGGCACCACCTTTTTCTGTTTTATGTTGCCAATCCGGCCTTTTTCGGATATGGTAGAGGTCTGTTCCTCGAAATCCACTGAGATAGGGATTTCTCGTTCTTCTCATTGACTTAGACAGGTGTTGTCGGTTTCCCAACTTATTGGCTATTGGAAAGGAGACGATACAATGAAAGGGCAGGCACGACTTATCCGAGTGGTAATTGTAGTCATAGTCATTCTCATTGGGCTGAGCATGTTAGGCTCTAGGCTCTATTCGGGTTGGCTTTGGTTTGGGAATCTTCAATTCTCCTCAGTGTTTCTTACCATGTTGATTTCAAAAATTCTGATTGGGTTGGCTGCCGCACTGGTTTTTCTCCTGGCCGTGGGAATCAATGCTTATGTTGCCCGACTCTACGTGAAAAAGACCCATCCCGTAAGTGGTGGAGCGGGCGGGATTCCTGTAGAGGGTCTTCCCATAAGTGAAAGGGGGGTCCGCTGGGCCATTGGAGCCTTTCTCATCGTTATTGCCCTGATGATAGGCAGCGCTGCCTCTACAAAGTGGAGTATGATCCTACGGTATTTTCACCCCAAATCCTTCGGCATCCCCGATCCCATCTTTGGCCGGGATGTGGCATTGTATGTTTTTTCCCTGCCCTTCTACCTGTTCCTGAAGACCTGGCTCATGGGCTTTATCGTTTTTTCTGGTGTTGTTGCTATCCTGGTATATAGGATGGGAAACCTCATACACATGGAGGTGGGAACCATCCAGGCCCAGGATCAAAAAGTGCAGCTCCCTACCAAACTGAGAGTAGATCCCCCGGTAAGGAAGCACCTGTCCATTGTGGGGATGATCCTCATCGCCCTTTTGATATGGGGGTACTGGTTGAAACGTTACGAGCTTTTGTACTCAACTGCGGGGCCGGCTTTTGGGGCGAGCTATACGGATTATCACGTGCAACTGCTCGCTTACTGGATTCTGATGTTTGTCCTTGGCGCTTTTGCCATCTTCCTGGCGGTAAATATGGTCCGCCATCG
>CAYFXP010000147.1:0-3591 GCA_964346935.1 uncultured Syntrophobacterales bacterium | reverse complement strand
GATCCTATCGGGAAAGACCATCGGAGCCCGTGACGCCCTGGAGATGGGTTTGATCAACAGGATTATCCCGGAGGATACCCTGGAGGAGGAGGTGAAGGAGTTCGTCGACCAATTCGCTCCGCATAGCGCCGTCGTCCTGAGGCTGACGAAGAAGGCGACCTTGGAGGGATTATGTGATGATGTTGAGGGAGGTCTGAGGCGGATTGAAAGGATCTACCTAGAGGAGTTGATGAAGACCGAGGATGCCACGGAAGGCCTGAAGTCCTTCCTCGAAAAACGAAAGCCGGTTTGGAAGGATAGGTAAACTGTTTCGGGGTTCATCACCCCTTAGCAGGTTCCATAGTGATGGTTGCCAAAAGTTCTTTACTGTTCTCTTCAGGGATCTGGGCTATAATCCCAGCAGATTTGACAGCATTTCCACAACCCATTATCATTGGGGCAACCTTATCCTAGTATAGAGGAGATGAGGCGATGGACCATTTGGAGAAGAAGAGGGAGGAACTGAAGGACCGAGCACGGGAGGTGGCCACGGAATTGGTGGCCCCACGGGCGGCTGATATCGATGCTCATGGGGAAATTCCGTCGGAGCTCGTCGAGGTATTCGCCGAGGAAGGCTTTCTCTCCCTTATGCTTCCGGAGCAGTATGGGGGCATGAACGGGGACATCACCTGTTTGTGCACCGTGGTGGAGGAGACCGCCCGGGTTTGTGGCTCCTCATCTCTCCTTGTCCTTTGCCATGCCGTGGGAACAATGCCCATTGTGGTTGGTGGAAATATCGGGCAAAAGAGGCGATACTACGAATCGATATCGGGGGAAGCCAAGCTGATGGGTATCGCCCTGACGGAGCCGGATTCGGGCTCCGATGCCGCCTCCATCAGAACCAAGGCCACCCTGGAGGGAGATCACTACATCCTCAACGGCAGGAAGTGTTTTATCACCAATGGGGGGATTGCCGACTTCTACTCCCTCTTCGCCACCACGGACCCCCAACAGCGGATGGGGGGCATAACCGCCTTCGTAGTGGATAAGGATACGGAGGGATTCTCCATCGGCAAGAAGGAGAATAAACTGGGGATGAGGGGTTCTTCGACGACGGCGCTCATACTGGAGAACGCCAAGGTTCCCAAGGGTAACCTCTTGGGATTCGAGGGGCGAGGGTGGCGAATCGCCATGAGGACGCTCAATATGTCTCGGCCGGCCATCGGCGCCCAGGCAGTTGGCATTGCCCAGGGGGCCCTGGACTGTACATTGGATTTCGCGCGTGGGAGGATCAGATTCGAAAGGCCCTTCACTCGATATCAGGGGATACAATTCATGATAGCGGATATGGATACTCAGATAGAGGCGGCTAGGGCATTGGTTTATAAGACCGCCTCCATGATTGATGAGGGGGTGAAAGGGATTGGGGTTGAGAAATTCTCCTCCATGGCGAAGTACTTCTCATCAGATGTGGCCATGAAGGTTACCACTGAGGCCGTTCAGATCATGGAGGAACACGGTTTAACCAGAGAGTCTCCCGTAGAGAGAATGATGCGGGATGCCAAGGTCACCCAGATCTATGAGGGAACGAATCAGGTACAGAAATTGGTAGTTGCCCACACCATCTTGTGAGCCCGGTTTACCCCCCGGCCAGAAGGATCATGAATATGAGGGTATCACCGTCATTGAGGGTTGTGTCATGCCGATCCGCGGGGATCCACTTCTCCCCGTTGAGGGCGATTTGGATCATGGGATCAAAGGTTCCCTCCTCGCCGTAGAGGACTTTCCTGACTTTCGTCCCGTATTTGCGAATGAGCTCCTCAATGAGGTCTTTTATGGTTCTCCCCCGGATATTCAGCTCGAACTTCTTCTTTCCGATTACATCCAATAACATCGGAACTCCCACGATTTCGACTTTCACCTTCATTTCTTACCCTCTCTCCCCCACAAAGTAGAAGAAATAGGTGGGTTTCTCGACGGAGAAGAACAATATCCTTTCAAGATAGGCGCCGACAAGCAGCGCGATGGTTAGGCTTACCAAGAGCACCAGCTCCAATCCGCCTTGGAACAGCCCTCCGAGGATTATTACAAGGGGAAGAATAAAGGTGAAGCTCATATAGGTCCAGAAGAGCCTGCTCGACTTACCCTTCAAGAGGTCAAGCACTGTCCGTTGCAAAAATCCCCTTAAGTACCGCACATACCCATACCCCACCAAGAGCTGAGCGAGAATCAAGATCCCCAATATGAGGGGAATGATCCGGGTGTTCCCCAAGAAGGAGGTTTCCTCGACCACCTGAAGGGCGACGCAGGAGGAGGAGAACCCCAGGGCCAAGCCGGAAAGGAGGTAGAGTATGGGGAGGAGATTGGTGTTCCAGGATGGGTGGGCTGCGAACTGGTAAGCCAATCCCGATGAGATCAATGCCGAGAGGGCAACAACGAGCATGACCCATCCCATGGCTGTCACAAGCCCTTGTCCCACCATTTTCGTGGAAAGGAAGACGAGATTAGTGGCAAGGACAAGGAGGAAGATTCCGGAGAGGCCGATTTCCCAGGTGAGCTTGGAACGAATATTTTTCACCATCCCCATGAACCCCTTCGGCGCGCCCAGATGGGTCAGGGAGATGGTGATGGCAAGCAGCAGGCACCCCAATGAGATGATGGTATTGACTACGGCAGTTTCCCTGAAATGGGTCCATATCTGCAGGATACCGGATACGATGGAGAGGCCGAAGGAAAACCTGGACAGAAAGATGAAAAAAACCAGCGGATAATCCGGGCGGTATTTCGCCGCGGGCCTCCGCCTGTTTTCCAGAAGCCTAAGGTATGTGGATTTGGGAAGTGGGATCATCCGCTTTCTCCATTGTTCCTCAATTTCTTCTTGTACGCTTCGATGGCCTTTAAGGCATCATCCCGTGCCTCATTCAATCCCAGTTCCACCAAGGCCTCCACGGAGGGGATGCCGGTACGGATATCCCACTTTCTCAGCGTGTAGTAACCCGAGAGAGCCTGTTCCCATCTCTTCCGTTCCAACCGGGCTCCACGGTGAGGCCCCGCCTCGACCTCCTCCTGGAAATATCGGTCGATGTGGGTATCCTCCAAGCGGCCGTAGCCATCCCTCGCGGTAAGTATCCGCTCCAGTGTGAGGGTCTTTGCCACAATGCCCTCGAATTCCCCCTCATTCAAGTCAAATCGCGTGCACGCGACGAATTGGTCGACTAAATCCCGGGCCTCGAGGCTGAAGAAACGAGCGTGGGGAAAGGGACAGAGGCCGAGGTGGTCCGCAAGGGCTTTATTGTCCTCCGACCAAGCTACCAATTCGGGCTTCCCCTCGAGATCCGTTATGGGTAAAGGTGATCCCTCGAACTTCGCCTCGAGTAAACCCGGATACAAAGCCATCACCCGGGGATATTCAAGGGCGGTCATGCCCTTGAGGTAGTCCCAGTCGCCCGTGGAAATGGCATAGGCGAGGCTGGAACCGACGGCTATTCGAGGATCAGCGCTAATCTCCTCCAATCCCTTGACGTGCGGCACTCTTTTCTCGGCCTCCGTCCCGATCTCGGTTGCCGTCCTGAGGGCACCCTCTGCCATGAGGTCGCCGAAACCCCTTCGGTC
>CAYFXP010000146.1:0-1900 GCA_964346935.1 uncultured Syntrophobacterales bacterium | reverse complement strand
AATACTTCCTGGCCACGGATGCCATCGAGAATCTTCCCGAGAATATCCTGGAGGGTAGGCCCTATCCTGTGGAGGCGCTCTTTCTCTTTCACACGGATCCCCTCTTCTCCCATCCCAAGAGGGGGGTATTCATCAAAGCCTTCGAGAAAATACCCTTTATCGTCAGCTTCTCCCCATTCCTGGACGAGACATCTCTCTATGCTGACCTAATCCTGCCCGATCAGGCGTTCCTGGAAAGGTGGCAGGGGAGCCGGGTTCGCCATATCTCGGGATTTAGTCTTTTCAGCCTGGGAAAGCCCGTTGTAGAACCCCCGTACGGCACGAGGGACTCGACGGACTTCCTGATGGAGGT
Source organism: uncultured Syntrophobacterales bacterium (assembly GCA_964346935.1). Lineage (GTDB taxonomy): Bacteria > Desulfobacterota > BSN033 > WVXP01. The sequence goes on along the minus strand of CAYFXP010000146.1, from coordinate 1,548 downwards.
TGCCAAAAGGCTCGGAGGGGGCATGGCCAGGGCTTTTCCCTGGAAAAACTGGGAAGATCTGCTAATCCATACAGCGGAGGGGCTCTATCATTCGAGGGAGGGGTACGTTGTTTCCATCCCCAAGGAGGAGGCATTCCGACAATTTCTGGAAAAAAGCGGATACCGGATACAGAAGATCAAATCCTTCGAGACATTCTGGCAATCCCTCTCCGCTAAAGGGGCATGGTGGAACCCGGGTGGATCTTCCACAGACATCAGAAAACTCCTTCGAACCCCGTCGGGGAAATTCGAGTTCTATTCCAACATCCTCAAAAACCAGATAAAGCGAGCTGCCGATCGAGCGGGGGGAATGAGTCGTTTCCTGGATACCCTTGGGTTGAAGTCAGAGGATGACCGTCTTTACCTCCCTCATCATGACGCCGTTGGGGGGGAACAACCGAGCGACTCAAGCTTTGTCTTGAATACCTATCGCCTGATGTCCATGTCGGGCGTAACGGCTTCTTCGCCGTGGCTTCAGGAAACGCTTGCTCCTCACGTGGAGGAATCATGGGGGAACTGGGTTGAGATCAACTCTAAAAGGGCCCGGGAGCTTGGAATTCGAAACGGTGACCGGGTGTGGATTGATTCTCCGAAAGGGAAGATTCAGCTCCCGGCTCGAACCCTTCCTACCGTCGCCCGCGACATGGTTCACATTCCCTTTGGCCAGGGACATCGGGCATACGGAAGATGGGCGAGAGGCCGGGGAAGTAACCCCAACGATGTAATCCTGAGCCTGGAAGACACCTTGAAAGGTTTTGGAATTCTGGCGGGTACCAGGGTCAAAATCACGAAGGCCTAAGTAAGGAGAAGAACGAGGGAACATGGCGCTTTGGGGTATGGTCATCGATCTGGATAAATGTACGGCGTGCCAGGCCTGTCTGGTTGCCTGCAAGAGCGAAAATAATGTGCCATTTGTTGGAGAGCAGCAAGCCCGAAGGGGCCGGATCATCAGCTGGCTTGAGATCATCTCTGAAACGAAAGGGGAGTATCCCGAGGTAAGAACCCGGTTCATTCCGCGTCCCTGCCTTCACTGCGACAAACCCCCATGTGTGAAGGTTTGTCCGGTCTATGCGACCTATCGGAACCCGGAGGGAATTGTTGCCCAAATCTGGGAGCGATGTATTGGTTGCCGCTTCTGCATGGCCGCCTGTCCATACTCAGCCAAGTATTTTAACTGGCATCACTATCGGATTCCAAGATCGATGAAGAAGGGTTTCAATCCCGATGTCTATGTGCGGCGCTGGGGAGTGGTGGAGAAGTGTACTTTCTGCTCCCACCGACTGTTAAGGGCACGGGACCGGGCTGCCGCCGAAAAGAGGGAAATGCGCGCCGACGAATACGTTCCGGCCTGTGTCGAGGCCTGTCCGAGTAGGGCAATGTATTTCGGCGATTTCAACGACCCGGACAGCATCGTTTCGCTTCTTGGCCGGAGCCCCCGTGCCTTTCACCTTCTGGAAGACCTGGGAACTGAACCTAAGGTAACATATCTCATGGAGGGAGAACGGCATG
>CAYFXP010000145.1:0-6062 GCA_964346935.1 uncultured Syntrophobacterales bacterium | reverse complement strand
CTCCAATGGACGGTGATCGTGTGACGCCTGATTCGGAAATGGAGGGGAAAATGCGTAAGACGACAATTGGGCTGTGGAAACGAATTGTTCTCCATAATGCCCTTGGATAAAAAGGCTTGACAAGGAAAAAGCACTTGTAATAAAATGCACAAGATTTTCCCACGGGGTAACTGCCAGTAAATATTAAAAAACAACTTTCTGAAGAGGAGACCCTATGGATTTTTCCCTTACCGAGGAGCAGGAGTTTTCCCGGAAGGCGGCCAGGGATTTCGCCGAGAAGAAGATCGCGCCGACCATGGAGGAGGATGAAAAGGAACACCGATTCCGTCCCGAGATCGTAAAGGAAATGGCCAAGCTGGGCTTCTTCGGATGTATCGCCCCGGAGCAGTACGGAGGGAACGAGCTCGGGACATTGAGCGCCACGGTGATGACGGAGGAGATTGCGAAGGTCTCCCCCTCGTATGGCCTGCCCTTCAACCTCCAGATGTTTGCACCCCAGACGGTGCTTTTGAACTGGGGGAGCGAGGAGCAGAAGGAGAAGTATCTCCCCGGGTTCATCAACGCCGATGCCTTTGGGTGCTTTGCCATGACGGAGGCGGATACAGGTTCCGATGTGGCCAGCATGAAGACGACGGCGACGGAGACCGGTGATGGATGGGTCGTGAACGGCTCGAAGATGTGGATATCGGGAATTCCCGTTGCGGATGTGGGGATTATCTTCGCCTCCACGGACAGGGAGCTGAAGCACAGGGGTATCTCCTGTTTCATCGTGGATATGCATACCCCTGGAATTACCCAGAATGCGATAGAGACGAAGCTCGGTCTCTATTGCGCCCCCACGGGGGAGATCATCTTCGAGGAGGCGAGGATTCCGAAGGATGCCCTGATCGGGGAGAAGAACGGGGGATTCAAGATCTGTATGAACATGCTGGATTCCACCAGGCTGTCATCCGCGGCAAGGGCTGTAGGCGTCGGCGGTGCCTGTATCGAACACTCAACGAGGTATGCCAACGAGCGGATACAATTCGGACGGCCCATCGCGGAATTTCAGATGGTTCAGGAGCAGATCGCAACCATGGTGCTCGAACATGAGGCGGCCAAGCTCCTGGTCTATCGAGCGGCCTGGATGAGGGATCAGGGGGTGCGGAATACCCTCCAGGTTTCCCTGGCGAAATATTTCGCCTCGGAGGCCGCGGTGGCAGCGGCCAACACGGCGGTGAAGATCTTCGGTTCCTATGGATTTTCGACGGAATACCCGGTTGAACGCCTCTTGAGGGATTCTAAATCGTATCAAATCGTGGAGGGGACCAGTAACATTCAGAAGTTCATCATCGCGGGCTATGCTTTGGGCATGCGGAAGGATAAGTAGCTCAACAACAGGCGAGCAGGCGTTGGAGAGGATAAGAGCGGGGATTCGCTTCGAACCATTGGCGAGAACAGGAGGGTGGATATGGCTACGGAAGTAACGGTACCCATGGTCGGAAAGATCATATCGGTTCAGGTCAAGGTGGGAGATCAGGTCAACGAAAACGACCAGATCGCCACCCTTGAAGCGATGAAGATGGAAATGCCGGTAGTGGCCCCGGTGAGCGGGGTTGTTAAGGAGATTAAGGTTGAGGCCGGTCAGGAGATTGACGCCGAAACCGTCATTGCCATTATCGAGTAACAAATCGGTATGGTTTTTCTGATTTCGCAAGGTTGAGAAATGTCAGTAATGGCCCTGTCGGGTGGCTCTCCGGTTTGTCCCGGAAGGAGGTTCATGATTAAAATGCCTTGACAGGGTTTTTTTTGTTCGATAGGATTGTTATAAATTGCACAAGCTCCATAAGCCCGCGAATTCAGTATATTCAAATGTCACCCATTCACCTGAAGTGTTCCCCACTGTCAAGCGATCTATTGGCCAAGGAGGAAGGCAATCATGATCGAGATGTTCTAGGAGTGGTACGACAATCGGCATGAGTACGCCATGGGATTTCAGCGAGGGGATATGATCAACTTGGAGCTGAAGTTTTAAGCCCGAAAAAGGAGAGAAGGGGACGATGAGGTTGGAGGGGAAGAAGGCCGTTGTGACCGGAGGAGGAAGGGGTGTGGGCAGGGCCGTCAGCTTGGCCTTTGGAGGGGAAGGTGCGGATCTGGTCATCAACTACGTGAGGAATGAGGAGGCGGCAAACGAAGTGGTGTCGGAGCTGAGGAAGATGCGCCGCGATGCCATAGCGGTGAAAGCGAATGTTGCCCTCAAGGAGGATTCGGAGCGACTCATCGGGGCGTGTTTGGAACGGTACGGGAGGATCGATATCTTGGTGAACAACGCCGGGATTTCGAACCCGGCGATGCTCCATAAGATGACCGAACAGCAATGGGATGAGGTGGTTGATATCCACCTGAAGGGGGCATTTCTCTGCACGCAGGCGGCGGGCCGGTATTTCATCGAGCAGAATTACGGGAAGATCATCAACGTGACCTCCGTGGCGGGGATTGTCGGGACAACGGGCCAAATCAACTATGCCGCTGCCAAGGGGGGGTTGATCTCCTTCACTAAGTCCTGTGCCCGGGAATTGGCCAGGTATCATGTAACGGCAAACGTCATTTCCCTGGGAATCGTGGCCACCGACATGACCAAGAAACTCCAGGAGGATCCAAAGCTGCGGGAGATTTACATGAGGCGGATCCTGCTCAACAGGTATGCGGAACCGGAGGATATTGGCCCGGCCTTCGTCTTCCTTGCATCGGACGAGTCCAACTACGTCACGGGTCAGCTTCTCTGCGTGGATGGGGGTTACGGGTTAACCTAGATGGGGCTATTGTCCAAATCCCGTTTCGCTTCACTAAGAATGGCTACCAAACATTCTCTTATGTTCGCTCCAGGGATTTGGACAGTAAGCCCAGAAGATGTGCTGGTGAAGTAATGGCAGAAGAGGAGTAGGGATTCATATTGGACACGGAGAACATTGGAGGTAAACAATGGCCGAAATACCCAAACAGATCGAGACGTGGCAGATGGTCCAACCCTGGGCCAAGGATAGGGAGACGGGAAAAGTCACCGAGGGCAGGTTGGAAAGGACCGGTATTCCCGTTCCGGAGCTCCAGGAAGACGAGGTCCTGGTTGAGATAGCCGGGTGCGGTGTCTGTCACACGGACCTGGGATATTTCTACGGCGGGGTTCCCACGGTTACCAAACCGCCCTTGACCCTGGGCCACGAGATCAGTGGGACGGTGGTCGCGGGAAAGGGGGAGATGATCGGGAAGGAGGTGATCATCCCGGCGGTGATGCCCTGCAATCAATGTCCCATTTGTGCCCAGGGAAGGGGAAATAGATGTCTGGCTCAAAAGATGCCCGGCAACAGCCTGGGGAATATGGGGGGTTTTTCATCGCATATCGTCGTCCCCGCCGAGGATTTGTGTGTGGCGGAAAACCGCGGTGGAATTCCCCTTCCCCATCTGGCCGTCATCGCCGATGCGGCCACAACACCCTACCAGGCCGCGGTGAGGGCGGACCTGAAAGAGGGTGATCTTGCCGTGATTATTGGGGTGACGGGAGGAGTCGGTGTTTACATGGCCCAGGTGGCCAAGGCCTTGGGGGTAAAGACGGTGATCGGGATAGCCCGGAACCCAGAGAAATTGGAACGGGCGTTGAAATATGGCGTCGATTTCACCATCAATTCAACCGACAAGGGCGCCAAGGACGTTCAAAATGAATTCCGCGAGATTTGTAAAACCAATGGCTTGCCCCACAACTACGGGTGGAAGATCTTCGAGATCACCGGAACGGCGGCAGGGCAGGAGATCGCCTTGACGCTGCTCTCCTTTATCGGAAAGCTGGTGGTCATCGGCTTCGGGATGCAGAAAAACGAATACTCCATTTCACGACTCATGGCCTTCGATGCCGATATCATCGGGACGTGGGGCTGTCTGCCCAAATACTATCCGGTGGTTTTGGATATGGTCCTGAAGGGACAGGTTCAAATCGAGCCCTTCCTGGAGACCCGTCCCATGAGCGAGATTGAGCAGGTTTTTCAGGACCAGCACGAGGGCAAATTTACGAAACGCATCGTCCTCACCCCTGACTTCTGATGGAATGGGCGAAAAAAGGTTTCGATATGCAATTTCACGGGAATGAGGCAAATCCATCCAAGGGTAAGTAAAGAAAGGAGGTTGTAAGATGGCTTTGGATTGGCTAGTGAGGGACAATGAGCCCAAGGATCATAACCTTTTCGGGGAAGAATTTTTTGGTACGGAACCCCCGTGCACCATGTTTGAGAAGAAGCCCCTGCTCGATCCCAAGGGAAACGAGGTAGAGGGGCTCTATACGGCATGGATCACCCTGAACAACCCCGCCCAGTACAATTCCTATACGACCGAGATGGTGAAGGGGGTGATTGCGGGCTTTCACAGGGCCTCCGTGGACAAAACCGTTGTGGCCACCATCTTCACGGCCGTGGGGGACAGGGCCTTCTGCACAGGTGGGAATACGAAGCAATATGCGGAGTACTACACCCGAAGGCCCAAGGAGTATGCCGACTACATGGATCTTTTCTCCAACATGGTGGACGGGATCATCAAATGCCGCACCCCGGTGATCTGTCGGTGTAACGGGATGAGGATCGCCGGTGGGCAGGAGATCGGGCAGGCCTGCGACATCACCGTCGCAGCCGATACAGCGGCCTTCGGCCAAGCGGGGACGAGGGTTGGATCGACCCCTGACGGCGGGTCGTCCGACTTCCTGCCGTGGAATTTGACCATGGAACAGGCGATGTGGAACTGTATCTCGAACACCCCGTGGAGCGCCTATAAGATGGAGAGGTTGGGCTTGATTACCAAGGCCCTCCCCATCAAGAAGGACAAGGGTGGGAAATGGGTAAGGGACCCCAGGGTGGTCACCGACAAATACGTCGACAATGGCGAGATTGTCTACGGGGAATACAAGACGGGGGAGGAGGCCAAAAAGGCCACGGAAATGCTGAAGACCCTGGAGACGGATTTTTCGCAGCTGGATAGCACCATCAACAATATGACGTGGACCTTCGCCAACTTGATGCCGCTTTGTCTCATGAAGACCATCGAGACCATCAGGATTAAGAAGAAGTTCTGGTGGGACAATACCAAGGTTCATGCCATATACTGGCTGGCCGCCAACATGAACATGGAAGCATGGCTCGGATTTAACGCCTTCAACACCCAGAAGCAGACGGGCTCCGCCACCATCGACTTTCTCGAATACAGGAGGCAGATTGCCAAGGGGCACATCTACGATGATGAACTGGCGGAGCTGGTGATGCCGAAGCCGAAGTGAGGGATATGGGGTCAGGTCTTCAGGGGCTGTTGCCCAAAACCCATTCCGCTCAGAGTTCGTGTCCGTGGTCCGTGTCCGTATCGGTGCGACTGCACCACAGTAGAACCGCAATTCGCTCAGAGATACTTTTCCGAAGTCCGAAGTATCTGAATTTCGCTCACGGACAATGGTGTTGTCCTCGATAAAGTCCCGAAATTTCCCAACGAAAACCATTGCCCCAACTTAGTGGTTTGATTATGAAAGTCCCAAGGCCCTTGGGGAGGTGACAAGAGATGTCTTTTCAGCATATTCGAGCGGAATTGGCAGACGGTGTGGGAACGATTACCCTGAATCGGCCGCCCGTGAACATCCTCAACATCGAGATGATGGAGGAGATTAACCAGTCCCTCCGCGATTTCAAGGATGAAAAGGGGCTAAAGGTCATTGTGTTTCGGGCAGAGGGCAAGGCCTTCTCAGCGGGGGTGGATGTGGGAGAACACGTGGGGGATATGGTGGAAAGGATGATCGAGGCCTTCCACGGGATGTTTCGGCTCATGGACGAGCTCCAAGCACCGTCGGTCGCCGTGGTGAATGGTTCGGCCCTGGGAGGTGGCTGTGAGCTTGCCCTTTACTGTGACATGGTCCTTGCTACTGAGAAGAGCACATTTGGGCAACCCGAGATTATGGTAGGGGTTTTCCCTCCTATAGCCGCCCTCATCTTTCCCAGGATAATGGGGAGGAAGAAGGCCATGGAGCTGATCCTATCGGGAAAGACCATCGGAGCCCGTGACGC
>CAYFXP010000144.1:0-7046 GCA_964346935.1 uncultured Syntrophobacterales bacterium | reverse complement strand
CGAGGATGTAGCGGGCAATGGTCCTGACCGATTGAAAGACCCTCTGCCCAACTTCCGCATCGGGGATGATTACCCCATAGTGTCTTTCCAGCCCCAACACCAACTCCAAAGCATCAATGGAATCCAGCCCCAACCCCTCGCCGAAAAGGGGATCGTCGGTTCCGATATCTTCTGGCGAGACATCCTCCAGCTTGAGCCGTTCGATGATGAGTCTCTTGATTTGAACGATGAGTTCTTCAATTACCTTGGCCATCTTATCATCCTGCACCCCAATTGCGATCATCCCCCCATCCTACCTTGATTCAGAACATGTATGTAACTCATTATCGGCCCTATATCCTTCATACCTATTTCAGGAGATATTTCCGAATCTTCCCGCTCGCCGTTTTGGGGAGTTTTTCGACAAACTGGATGGATTTGGGGATCTTATACTTCGCGATCTTTTCCCTGCAGAAATCGATGGCCTCCTGTGCGGTCATGGCCTGACCCTCCTTCAGGGCGATGAAAGCCTTTCCGACTTCCCCCCATTTCTGGTCAGGCACGCCGATCACCGCTACATCGTTCACCTTGGGATGCCCAAGGTAGATCTTCTCTATCTCCCCTGGATAGACGTTCATCCCTCCGCTGATGAACATATCCTTCTTTCTGTCCTTAATGTAGACGAACCCTTCTTCATCGATGGTTGCCAAATCTCCAGTGTAAAGCCACCCTTTTCTTATGGTCTCTTCGGTCAGTCGGGGCTTGTTCCAGTAGCCATCCATGATAATGGACCCCCTGACGATGATCTCCCCCACCGCCCCCGCTCGAATATCCTTCCCTTTTTCGTCCACGATCCTCATCTCCCCGTGGAGTACAGGCCGGCCCACCGACCCTATTTTACGGGCCGCATCCTCTTTGCCCAACCAGGTGACCGTCGAGGTCTCCGTGAGCCCGAAAATCTGGCCGATGGTAATATTCTTTTTTTGATATTCCCTCAACAGGGAGAGGGGGATCCTCTCTCCGCCCGTATAGCAAACCTTAAGAGAGGTCAGGTCATATTGGGAAATGTCGCACTCATCGAGGATCATCCTGTACATGGTCGCGGCAGCCTCCAGAACCGTTACCCTGTATTTCTCTATGGCCTCCAGGACAGCCTTGGGATTGAAGCGCCTTTGCAAGACAACGGTTCCCCCCTTGTAGAGCATGGGAAAGCACTCCACCAGGGACCCACCGGAATTGAACAGCGCCCGCGTGACCAGCATGATATCCTCGCTGGTGAGGCTGTAGTAGACGTTGGCGTTTAAGGCATTGAAGAACGACTTCCGATGGGAAAGGAGGGCTCCCTTGGAAATCCCCGTCGTCCCCGATGTATACATAATCATCTGGGAGTCCTCCAGGTTCACCCCACCCTTCACCCCGGGTTCGTTGCCGGAATAATCCATCATAGCTTTTTCGTAGTCTATGGACCAGGGTGGGGTTTTCTCCCCCACACAAATATAATTATTGTCCTTTACCGGAATATCGGGCCTCATGGCCCTCACCCTCTGTTCAAAATCCTTCCCGAAGAGGAGGGTTTCTGAACCGCTATCGGTTAGAATGGAGGCTAACTCGGATTTGGCGAGCCTGAAATTCAGGGGGACGATGATCGCCCCTAGTTTTGCCAAGGCTGTGTATGTCTCAATATATTGGGGACAATTGTATAATAGGACGGCAACTCTATCCCCCTTTTGAATTCCTAGATCCATCAGTAGATTCCCAAGCCGGTTCGCCCTCTCATTGAGGGCCCGATAGCTCCATTTTACGTCTTCGAATATGATTGCGGTTTTTTGGGAAGAAATGAGGCCCCATTTTTTGATCCAATCCCCTATGGTCATTAGAGGCTCCAGAATATGCGCCGTTTCAAGGGGGTTATTCCCCAACATCCCATCAAAACCACACCCCGGACATAGGTTGTTATTCCCCCATGCTACATTTCATCGCTCGGGTCTTTATGGATTTTATGGGGCCCCCAAGATGGTAAGGGATGTGATAGCACAGGGGCCGCCTATATTATGGGCAAGGCCTAGTTTGGCATTCTTGACCTGCCTTTCCCCCGCCTTGCCCTGGAGATGTCTCGTAATCTCGTAGATCATCCTGACGCCTGACCCCCCAACGGGATGACCACAGCTTTCAAGGCCCCCGCTGACGTTCACCGGCAGATCTCCTTCGGCCGCCGATCTTCCCTCCTCGATGAAGTGCTTTCCCTTGCCTTCCTTGCAGAACCCCAGGTCCTCGTAGACGATCAACTCAACGGGGGCGAAGCAGTCATGGACCTCCGCCAGATCGATCTCGTTGACCGGGTCCTTGATTCCGGCCATTTTATAAGCCCTCTGCGCAGCGAGCCTTGTGGAGGGAAAATGGGAGAAGTCATACCGTGGGTCGAAGAAGGGAAGGTCCCATCCAGAGTTGACGATGAGCTCCTGGGCCTTGACCAAAACGTAGTCCGTGTTAAACTTCTTGGCATCCTCGGCCCTGACAAGCACCACGGCTGCCGCCCCATCGGTGGTGGGGCATGAGCACAGCAGATTGATGGGATAGGCGACCATGGGCGAGCTTAGTATGGTCTCCATGGGGATTTCCTGTCGATACTGGGCGATGGGATTTTTCACCCCATGCCTGTGGTTCTTGTGGGAGACCATGCAGAAGTGGTCCAACTTCGTTCCGTATTTTTCCATGTGACGGGTGGCGTACACGGCAAACTGGCCAGCCGCCGTTTCCCCTTTTTGAAGGAACTGATGTTGTGCAACCACCATCATCTTAACCAAGCTCTTCTGAGGCGGGCGATCCCTCTGTTTCTCAACCCCTGCAGCCAAAACAACGTCATTTACCCCGGAAAGGAGCCCTAAACAGGCCTCCCTGAAGGCGTTACCCCCCGAGGCGCAGAAGTTGGAAACCCGGGTAATGGGAATATCGAAGAGGCCCACCGGTTCAGCGAGATCCATGCCCGACCTTCCCTTCATGGCACTGCCGTCCACGAAGGCAGTGGATAGCCATGCCCCATCGATATCCTTCGGGCTCACCCCTGCTTCCTCGAAGGCCTGGAAACAGGCCTCAGCAAGCATATCCGCGTAGCTCATGTCGAAATTCTCGGCAAACCGGGTGCACCCCACCCCCACAATGGCTATTTTGTCCTTGAAGTTGACGCTCATGATCCCCCCTATATACCTTCTCCGTTAATTGGGCGTATACCCTACAAAGGAAACCTCCCCACACGGACACGTCTCACGGAGAAACCGGCTTGCACTTCCAGTAATAGTGCGGCAGATCGAGGGCTTCGTGATATTTCCTGACGCTCATCTCCACTGGCATCCCGATCTTAACAATCCCCGGATCCGAACAATCCGTCATCTGGCAATAAATCCTTCCTCCGCCCTCCAGATCAACCACGGCAAGGGTTGTCGGGGGCTCCGGTGACGGATAGTACCATTCCTGGGTAAAGGTGAAAACGACTCCCGCTCGCGCAAGCCTCATATTCTCAAACTGATCCTTCTTTCGGCAGTTGGGACAAACCCGTAATACCAGGGTTGTAATATATCCGCAATTCTTACATTTCCCCCCCAACAGCCGCGAAAACCGGTCCCTCTCCCGAAAGAGGGCCGATATGGAGGAATAGTAATCCTGGAACTCCGGCTCAAAGGTCTTCTTGAAGGCGAGATACTTGGTATAGCTGGGTATCAGTTCTTTTCGGCCCAACTGGGCATCAAAATCGGCCCCTTTCTGGAATTCCGGCAGGGCATCCGTGGCCTCGAAGATGAGGACATCGCTGCCGTCCCCATAGCTCGCCAAGAGGATCTTATCCCCGGGTTTAACCCCTTGGAGCGCTGCCACGAGCATCACCAAGGGATGGGCAGCCCCGAGGGAACCAATGACTCCTAGGAGGGAATCCTGAACCTGGTTCTTGGCATCGAATCCGAACTTCCTCATCAGGGCCTGGTGACTTCTGGGGTCTGGCGCATCCACCACCACCTTGGCGAAATCGGCCGGCTTGTATCCGGTTTTTTTCAGGGTATTCCCTATGGCCGACTCCATTATGCGGGCATAGCCCATCACCTGGGGGAACCTGACATCCTCGGATTTCACGTAGCGATCATCTGTTCGACGCCAGAAGTGAGTGAGCTCATCGGAGTAGCAGTAGTGACGCAGGAGGTTCAAGAGCATGTTATCTCTCCCAACGGCAAGTGCTGCCGCACCATCTCCCCACGCTGCCTCATTGAAACCGCCCGGGACTTCGAGGCGGCTGCAATCCGATGCCACAACGATGGCGCTATTGAGGGACCCTGCCTTCACGCCCTCTATGGCGGCCAATAGGGCACTGGTTCCCGATCTCAGGGAGTGACCGATATCGAGGGTGCGGGCCTCCGCCGAGAGGTTGAGGATCATGGCCATCTCCGTGGAGGCCAACTTCTCCTTAAAAGGAGACGTAGTGGAGGCGAAGTACAGGCACTCCGCCTTTTCGATATCATCTCCCGAAAGGCAATGATAGGTGGCGGACAGTCCCATGGTGAGGCTATCCTCATCGAAATAGCCAACCGCCTTCTCCCCTCGACCTCCCGGCCTCCCCCACGCCTCGTTGATCATCTTTGCCGTCAATCGATACCGCGGGAGATATGCCCCATAAGCCGTTATTCCTATCATCTTGCTCCTCCGCTTTGCCATCTTCGAGGAAGTCCATACCATGGGGGAAGGGGATCAGAAAATGCTTGGCTCCTTGAACTCCCCGTAAACCTCCTTGAATACCCGGGCCATTTCCCCCACGGTGGCATAAGCTTTGACGGATGCAAGGAGGAAGGGCATGATGTTCTCCTTTCTCCTGGCCGCCGCCTCCAGATCCTTTAGGGTCTGGGCAACCTTCCTATGATCCCGGGTTCTCCGGACCTCCTCGAGGGATTTTATCTGGGCCTGGGCTGTGGCTGGGTTATATTCATGCAGCTGAACCTCTTCCTCCTCTTCTTCCTCCCTGTATATATTTACCCCTACTTTGTGCACCTTTCCCTCTTGAAGGGCCTTCTCATACAGGTAGGCCTGTCTGGCAACTTCCCTCTGGATGTAGCCCGTTTCCACGGCATGGGCCATTCCGCCTACCTCGTCGACCTTTCTCATCTCCTCGGTTATCCTCTCTTCCATCTGGTTCGTCAGGGATTCAATGTAGTAAGATCCTCCCAAGGGATCGACCGTATCCCTGAGGCCCATCTCCTCCAAAAGAATCTCCATGGTTCGCAGCGATATGATGGCAGCCTGGGGTGTGGGAATGGTGTAGGCCTCATCATAGGAACAGAGGGCCATGGTCTGCGTCCCGCTGAGCGCTGAGATGAGGGCGTAATAAGCGCTCCTCACGATATTGTTGAGTGGCTGTTGCTTGGTTAGTCCCCCGCCTCCCCCGCCGAAAAGCCCGCGGAGCCACATGGACCGTGGATTTTCGGCCTTGTACTTCTCCTTGAGCAGTTTGGCCCATAACCTCCTTGCGGCCCTGAACTTCGCCACCTGCTCGAAGATATTTCCGAAGATATCGAGGTTAAAGGAGATCCTGGGAGCAAACTCGTCGATATCCAACCCCCTTTCGAGAACATGGTCGATATAGGTCATGGCGATCTCAAAGGCATAGGCGATTTCCTGGGCCGGGGTGCATCCGGATTCGCGTATGTGGTATCCACAGACGCTCACAGGATTCGTCCTGGGCATAACCTTTGCGGAGTACTCGATGGTATCGCCGATAAGCCGGATGGATGGCCCCACGGGAAAAATCCAGTTCCCCCTGCCAACCATCTCCTTCAATATGTCGTTCTGCGGGGTCGCGCTGACTCTGTCCAGGGAAAAGCCGTACCCTTCGGCCGTGGCCTGATACATGGCAAGCATGATGCTGGCAACCGCGTTGATGGTCAGGCCGGAGCCGATGCGGTCCAGGGGTATGTCGGCAAAGGCGATCTCGAAATCCCTCAGCGTATCCACCGCCATGCCGACCCGCCCCACCTCTCCTTCGGCCAGCGAATCATCGGAATCCAGGCCCAGTTGGGTCGGCAGATCGAAGGCGACGTTTAACCCCGTCTGACCATGGGCGATGAGGAATTTGAACCGCTCGTTGGTCTCATGAGGGGTGCCGAAACCCGAATACTGGCGCATGGTCCATGGCCGTACCCGATACATCTCGGGGTGAATACCCCTGGCAAATGGATACTCCCCGGGATTGCCTAGGTCCCTTTGATAGTCAAAATCCGCAAGGTCCTCGGGCCCGTAGACCGCCTTCACCTTTACTCCCGACTGGAGGGTAACCTCCTCGATCTCGCCCTTCTGGTTCTTGATATAGGTAGCGACGCCCATGGTAATATTCCTCCTTCAATTGTCTCTCTTGATCGAGGGCAACTCTATTTCACGTTTTCCCGGATAAACCGGATGGATTCGGCAAAGGGAGTGCCTCCTGGAAATACCCCCTTTATCCCCATGTCCTTCAATTTTCCCATATCCCTCTTCGGGATGACCCCCCCAACCACGACCAGGATATCGAGGACGCTCTCCTCCTTTAATCTACTCATCAGTTTCTCGCAGAGGGGTATGTGGGCCCCGGAGAGAATGGATAGGCCAATGACATCCACGTTCTCCTGGATAGCAGCACTGATAATTTGATCTATGGTTTGGTGTAAGCCCGTATAGATGACCTCCATCCCGGCGTCCCTCAACGCCTGAGCGATCACCTTGGCCCCCCTGTCGTGTCCATCGAGCCCGGGTTTGGCAACCAATACCCTTATCCTCCTGTCCTTCACGAGGCCTTCCTCCTCACATCCTTACCAAGTTAGACGTTCCCCTTCTCGAACTCCCTCAGGACGATCTCCTTCCCCCTCAATATGTGTTCCCTTACCAGTTTCTCCACCAATGCCGAGTCCTTCTTCCTCATGGCTGCAACCATTTTTCTGTGATCCCTCAGGGAGACCTGGGGGGTGCCGTTTAAGCCCAAAATGGCAACCCGGTACCGATAGAAGTAGTCCCTCAGGTTATTGATCATTTGGTAAAGCTTCCGGCTATTGCTCGATTTATAA
>CAYFXP010000143.1:0-5799 GCA_964346935.1 uncultured Syntrophobacterales bacterium | reverse complement strand
CTGCGGTTGCTCACCCCGTGAAACGGGAAATGCTCAAACATGGGGACAAAAAAAGCCCGCTATCCTTAATTAACACGGGATAGCGGGCCTTATCGGCAATGCTGGTGGACCCTTTATGGGCCCCTGCCTGCACCGGCTATCCCGGGGCAGATAATAATAGCGATGATAATGCTAATTATGATAGCGGGGATAGCTACGATCATCTAAGACTTGTTGTTAAAAGGTAAAGGAGCCATAAAATGTTTCCCAAAATGATGAGTTCCGCTGTAAATTGTAAAAAAAGTTAGGCCTTGTCAAGAGAAAAAATAAAAAATCTGATACCAACGATATCTTTTCCCGGGAATCTTGACACAACCAACCCCCATGAGAGTAAACTTATTACTGCTAGAGGGAGAAATTGAAACGGGAGGTTTATCATGAGCAAGCTTCTCTACATTCAGGCATCGCCCCGGGCGGGCCGTTCGCATTCGATTGCGGTTGCCGATGCGTTTGTCGAATCGTACCGCCAACACAACCCCGATGATGAAATCCTAACCGTTGATATCTTCAAGGCTGACCTTCTTCCTTTCGACGGCTTGGTGGTCCAGGCAAAGTACACGATCCTCCACGGGCAAAAACATTCCCAGGAGGAACTGGACGCATGGAAGGCAGTCGAGACAATTATTGCGGAGTTCAAATCGGCGGATAAGTATGTCATGGCCGTTCCCATGTGGAATTTCGGCATCCCTTACCGGCTCAAGCACTATATCGATATCATCGTCCAGCCCGGCTACACGTTCTCCTATACACCTGAAGAGGGATACAAGGGGCTCGTTACCGGCAAGCCCGTCTTCATCGCCTACGCCCGGGGCGGGGAGTATCCCCCTGGGACCGATTACGAGGCCTTCGACCTCCAAAAGAAATACCTCGAGCTCATAATGGGCTTCATGGGCTTTACCGATATTCGGGCGGTAGTCGTCGAACCGACCCTCATGGGCGGACCTGATGTCGCAAAGGGAAAACGGGAAGCCGCTATCGAACAGGCCAAACAGATGGGAAGAAATTTTTAAAAACGGGAAGGAGCGGCATTCCCTCTGTTAGAGGGGATGGTTATGCTGAGGTAGGCAACTAAGACCGGCATTTCTCAACCGAAAGGAAATGGCCCCATGCGGCCCTTTTCAACCCTTTTTCCGCGAAATTTTATCCCAGCAGAGCCACTGACAGTCCTGGCCGCTGTAATCCATGAGCAGGGGATTATTGCAATTGATACTGTGGAGGACCTTTTTCCCCTTTTCAATTCGCCATTCAACCAGGAGCGATGCCTTCCCCCTTCCCTCGGGGCATTCCATTTGTCGAATGACCCTCCTGGACTTATCCGCCATGGCCAATCCTCCCTACAAATATTATCTTATCATGGGCTCAATCGAGAAAAAAGCCTCTATCTCTTTCCCCGATAAACCTCGGTTTTTTGCTGAAAAGCCTGCCACGCAAACCAATAGCTGAAGATCGTGGGAATCGGTTCTCCCCTTTCATCCCTCACTCCGACGATCTCCCCGTCGGGGGCCACCTCTATCTCAACGGGCTCCCCACCTACTTCATCTTTTAAAATTCCAGGTTGCTTCCCTATTTGGGAAACGGGGTAGGCCTTGGCTTTGCCATTTATCTCGATGCCGAGAACCATCTCCTTGGGAGAAAGGTCCTTACGCACATTACCCACGGGAAACCATATCCCGAGGCTTCTGTAGTAGCCCTCGTAAGGGTCCACCGAGTATTTCCGCTTAAATCCGGTATCCCTGGAAAGAACCAGGGTATGCGGGTTCTTTTCCCGCCAGTTCTTCCAGGAGGTACGGACCGAGGGGAGCTTCTTGAATTTCTTCCCCACCAAGGGACCCGCGATGGCCTTTTCCATCATTTGTGACCAGAGGCTCTCGGTCTGATGATCGTAAAGCAGAACATTGCTCTTGTAAAGCCGCCCAGAGACGCCAAAAGTATACAGTTTCCCTTCCACTTCCCGGGAGTAGACCACTCCCGACTGGGTAAGGGGTCAAAAAGTCACCACAATAGGGACCTTTTTGACGGTATCATTGACCACCTCGTGCCAGTTGAGGATCTTAATGGGATAAGCCCTGGCCTGGCCCGCCATTCGCACTCCAATGACCTCGTCACCGGGCTTGAGGAATTCGGCCTCCTTTGAACTAACAAACTGAGGCTTCAGTATGGCTGGTATGCCGTCCTTCGGGGGTCCCCCCGAAAGGATTTCGCCCTTGGGCACGATAGCATTATCCACATTGAACCCCGTCAGCATAAGAAGGCATGCTAATAAGAAACTGCCCCCCAGGAACCTCTTCATCTCAATTCCTCCTCAATCCCCTGATCCACGATCGGAGGGTTATATAAATAATGATAAAATGCATGAACGAGGGTTTTCAAGGAGGATAGATTTGAGGGGGATTTCTTCCAAGACCGAATTTCACAAGAGAATTTATGACCTCGGGGCCAAATATGCGAATAAGGCACGGCAAAGGGCTAATAGTCGGTTCTCCGTCGAGCCAAAAGAATTTCATATGCGCAACGGGACAATCTTTATTCTTGGCCCACTTCCTTTTTTCGGGTGAGCTCCACACGCCAACTAGAGCAAGGACTCAGTTCCTGTGGAGATGTAAACTTTCTCTGGCTCACCAATGCCCAATCCCCTGGAGACGTAATGACGCAGGCTCGAATACCTGTATTCTCCAACAAGGGAACCTAACCTTCCTATGTCCACCTCCCTCATCTCCCTGCCCTTCTGGAGATACTCCTTGGTGAGCACGATCATTTCGTATCGCTCAGTACGCAACACCTTTTCCAAGTCTTCCCTCTTGTCATGCAAGAACTGAGAAAGCTTTTCGAGGTCAATCTTCATGCTTTCGTAACCAAAATCGATTCTCTTCCACAAGCAGTTCATCTCCCTCCCGTTGCCAACGGGTTTGGAATACTGGTGGATGATGTTCTTTGAAATCCTACCGTCATCCGGATCCGTAGTATCCATCTGTACATCTACTCCAGCACGATGGAACTTCGTTACGAAGTTGTCCCAATCATGGAGTTGAACCCGAGTCCGGTTGCCCTCGCGATCGACGTATTCCCATGGAAAGCCTTCTGTACCAAAAGCCCACTCATAAATATACGCTTCGGAGGGGCTGTCGCCATCCCTGCTTATCGACCCTAACGGCCTTGGGACATGGGCGAACATGTACACCCCTTTCCTGTGAAAGTAATCCTCCAGCTTCTTCACGATGGTGTGTCTCAAGAACAACCGATGAGCGGATTTTGGGGAAGGGGTAAATTCCTCCCGGAAGGCGGAGGCCACGCCCTCATGGGTAACGATCGTCCCACCGACCCCGGGAAATTCAGTCCTCAGCTCAACGCAAACGGTTGCCGACCCGCCGAAACCCCCTTCACAGACGTACTCTATGACGCCCTCTCTTGCCTCCATTTTTCCTCCTTACGGGTTGAAGACAGTTTGCAACGCCCAACATTGGACCAAAATAGTCGTAAATAGGGTCCCCCAATCATATGACTATTATAGATGCGTAAAGAGGGAAGCTTCAAGAAGAAGGAATTACTTCAGGAAAAGACTCCGGCCTGTCCCACGGAATGACTCGATCATGCATGTGCCACCCGGTCGGAGCTCGAATCTCAAAGATCAATACCAGGCCAACTGGCGATGGGATCGGTCGAGCTCACAACATGCATTCCGGCTTCGGAATACCTTTGAAAGGCCGCATCCGCGTGATCTGTATAGTCTATAACCCCGCGAACGACGACTGGAGAGGAGCAGTCCTCTAGCAGATAGACCTTCTCGGCCATCTTCTTGTCAACCGTCAGAATCTCGTTCAAGAGGTCGTCAATTGTCCAGGCAACGCAGTGACTCTTGGCCTCTCCAGCAATAACAAGGGCTTCGAACTCCAGGAGTTTCCCGATAAACTTCTCGTTCTTTTGAGCAATCCGTTTACCATCTGCATCCTCCAACACCTCAGGGCTGAGAACCGAGTAATTCTCGGTAAAGGGGTTACCCCCTTTGACTTGAAAATCCGGCTGACTGCACCGGGCAATGCCGTGGAAGAAGATGGCTTCCTCGACTGATGAAACAAGCGCGTGGCCAATTCCTCCAAGCATGGCGTGGTATGGCCATATAGTGAGATCGTATTTGCCACCTTCTTTGAGTGTCCGTGTATAGTGTCCTAAGAATCTTTGACCGTACCCTTCCGTAACTCCAAGGCTGTCGGCGAGTTTGGGGTTAAATCTCCAAACACCTCGTTCAATGTCTTCCTCGGAGATAAGGGTGAAAGGTGGTGGATGCTCTCCCTCTTCATTCACCAGAAAGATGCTGTGGAAAATCTGCATGGCCTGATGGGTATCCATCGTGGGGCATATCTCGGTGATCATGTTAAGATTGCGATATATAAATTCACACACCCTTCGATTGTCATTAACTGCTCCTGTTCCCGTTCTCCCACCAACATACAATTCAAATCCGGGAATGCAAAAGGTATTTTGCACATCGACGAGCATCAGCGAGATTTTGAACGCGTCATCGGAAGCGGACGGTATCCTATATTGCGCTGCCCACTTTTCCGCACCCTCGGCCCGTTCCTGATAGGAAACCCTCCACACTTCTCCCACTTTATCCGGATTGAAATGAGGCGGAATAGGAAGTTCACTCTGTGCCATAACTCACCATCCTTTGCACATCTTAGTTTTGAGAACTATTTTTTTGATGAGGCAGTATAAGGAAGGATAGGCTTGCGTGTCAACGGTAAAGCGCCGGCGAAACTCACAAACTGGGCTTGAGCATTGAATATGTTTAGAGGGAAAGATCTCTGAATCGTTCAGCTTCGCTCCACGAATTCCACCACGTTTCCGTCTGGGTCCTTGACCATAGCAATACTCACCCCGGGACGGATTTCCTTTTGGGGCAGGAAAAACTCGATTCCCTTGTTTTCGAGTTCCTTGCAGAGCCCTGTAAGATCACGAATGACAAAAGTAACGTACCGAAAGCCCACTTGGCTTTCCAAACCAATGGGGCCCTTGGGTGGTATCGTGTTGGGTTGGACGAGTTTGAAATCGCTGCTGCCGAAGCGCAGACGGTACATGGTTCCGAACCACACCGGCGTTTCGCCCACGTACTCCAACCCCAAAATGTCTCGATAAAATTCGAGGCTGGCATGAATATCGCTCACTAAAATACCGAGGTCCAAAGAATCCTTGGCAGGTTTCATCATCATTGTTCCCTCCTTTGGATGGTTGGAATTTGATTGGTTGGACCTTTCGTGCTTTGTAAGGGGCCTCGAGTTTGGGACCCGCTCACCGCCGTCAGTATGGCCAACGGGAGTATCCACTCTGTCTGCCCAGCGGAAAGTTTAATATTACTCACTCAATTGCGTTTTTGTAAAGAACTAATGGACCGGGGTGTCTTCAATTTTGTCGAAAACACCATTGTTCATGAACGAAATCTGCTGGAGAAATGGGGGTACTCACCGAGGTTACAATTTCGGAACCGGCTGTTGACCGGGTCCCCCGGAGCGAATGTTATTCGGTGCTGCAGTGTTGTAGGCGGAAGGAGAAGAGAGGTTAATGGTTGGAGGCGGAAGGAGAAATGTCAAAAGTGAAAGGTTAGGGCTAAGGTTGAGGTGGTGGAGACGGGAAAAGAAAGGCCAAATGATAAATGCCTGATAACGAGCACCGAGTGACGGGTCACGCAACCCGCTTCACGAGCACGGACACGTTTCACGAACACGAACAACGGACATGGACACGAAACACGAACACGTGAGTCAA
>CAYFXP010000142.1:0-3509 GCA_964346935.1 uncultured Syntrophobacterales bacterium | reverse complement strand
TGTAAGTCGCCGACCTCTTTTCCATGCAAGATGCTGGCATCTATAGCTGCGGCACAAAGATTGTGAGCCGCCTCTACCGCAGGAATATCTCCCGTGAACATGAGGTTTATGTTCTCCATAGGAAGCCCCTGCGAATAACCACCCCCACATGCTCCTCCCTTTATTCCGAAGGTTGGGCCTTTGGAGGGCTCACGAAAGGTATTTATGATGTTGAGTCCTTTCTGGGCCAGGGCTTGGCCAAGCCCGAAGGCGGTCACTGTTTTACCTTCACCCAGGGGTGTTGGAGTCATGGCGGTTACGGTGATTATCTTACCGTTAGGCTTGTCCTTCAGCCTCTCCAGAACCTTGTCGTAGTCTATCTTGGCCATGTACTTGCCATGGGGCTCAAGCTCCTCATCCAAAATCGCGGCCTTTTTCGCCACCTCAGTTATGGGTAGCAGCTCCGCCTCTTGGGCGATCTCAATATCACTAGGCACCGGATATCTCTTTTTTACTGGCATTTTTGAAACCTCCTTTTCATTTTTTATTTCACGCCAAATTCCATCTCTGCACCCCTAAGCGTATTCGCCAAAAGCATGGTTACATGCTTTGCGTGGCATGGATTTTTATAGGGGATAACAAAAAAAGAGTCAAAATGTCAAGGCAATTTATCAAAAAAATGGGGCCATCGAATTGGTTCCGATGCCTCCATCATCCAAGAAGGCAAAGAAAGTATTTTACCAATTGACCTTTTTAGAGTATGATAGAAATTGTTTATTGGGGGAGGAGATGTCCCGTCGAAACGCGGTATTGAACAGGGAAGTGGAGCTCTTGAGCGAGTTTCTCATCGATGAGGGGAGAAAGCTCGTCTATGCCATCCTGAGCCTCAATGAGGCCAAGGACCCCTTGGAGGAAAAACGGGTGTGGAATCTGGACAAGGGTTATAAGGACTGGCTTCGGATCCACGGCCAAGATTACCAAGCGCTGATGAAGAGATATGGGGAGGCCAATACCTTTCGGGTCTTTGCCGAAGTTGAAAATATCTTGATCTTCTTCGCCGGTTTCTGTTTGAATGAATACTTGGACCACGAGGCGAAAAGAAAACCCCTCTTGAAACGATTGACGAGCAAAATTCAAAAAGAGATGGAGAAGATCGGGGTGGACTTCGACCGCGGTGGACCCAAGAAATACAAGGAAAACCAGAACTATGTAGAGGCTTTCGGGGTCGAGCTCGGTCATCTCTTGAAAAAACCGAGTCCGGTACTGATGGCCAATCTCTCGGTCCTTATTGCCGACTACTTGGGGAAGTGGTTCGTGCCCACCGTGGGATACATTCTCCAGAGCTCACGAAGACCTTAATCGAGTCTGGACGAGATACATCGTGATCTCCCCGACCTCCACCGAGGGGGACGTAGCTCTGATCTAAAGCCCCGAAGGAGTTCATAGCTCATCGCCGGGAATTGGCCATTCAAACAGGGGAAAGAAATGGGTGGGCTGTCATTCGAGTACATTCAGGCTCGAGATCTTTCGGATGCTTGGTTTCAATGTATCTATAATATCTTCGAAAAGGGGCATGAATACAAGATAGACAGGGGAAGCTTCAGGGGACAGAAGCGCCTTGAGTATGACTTTGTCGTGATACAGATCAAATTTCCCTCAACTCGGCCCCTCATTCCGGATATTCCCCCCGGAGTTGGAGTGCCCCCTCCCACGGATATGGAATATGTCGAGGGTTACTTGGAAAAACTGATCACCTCAAATAAATCGGAATTGGAGAGCTACACCTACGGGGAAGACCTCGAGAAACAGATCTCCGAGGTCATAAGGATGTACAGGGAAGACGGGTTCAACACGAATCAGGCCTATATGGCCGTTGGCAATGCGGCCTCCATCTTCTTGGACGATCCTCAATGTCTGCGCGGAATCGATACCCGAGTTCGATACGGAAAGCTCCACTTCATCCCCTACTTCAGGTCCTGGGACCTCTGGGCGGGATTTCCCTCCAACCTGGCGGCCATTCAATTAGTCAAGGAATATATGGCTAAGGAGATCGGAGTAGAAGACGGGGAGATCATCGCCTCCAGCAAGGGCCTCCACCTTTATGATTACTGCTGGGATCTCGCCAAGGCCCGGGTGGGAAAATCCGAAGTGTAAGGGTTGCTGAGGTGTGGTGAATCCCGAAGCACTGCCCGAAGGGGGGATTATTTCTCATCCAACCCATACTTCTCCCTGAGAGACTCGTCGTAGGGTGCCTTTCTACCCGGACAGCCCTCCCTCGGACACAACTGACAGCTGAAGAACTTTACCTCCGTCGGAAAAAATATGCCGGATACGGACTTTCTCGGGATCATCAGCATGCTTTCCGTCAATGTCACCCCGATCAGCTCCTTCACATTCCCCAACAAGGAAAAGAGGGGTTTCTGCTCCGTAACGGGCCAATCCTGGAGGGATCCAGGGCTCATCCTGGATAGCTGCCCCAATCCGAAATGTCTTTTCAAATACTCCTCCACGTACCGTCTGCTGGAGCGCAAGGCCATATCCCCAATAGTCTCCAGGTAAAACTGCCTCAGCAGATCGCTTGATGAAGTGGCCCTATCCTCCAAAGCATTTCCGATGGTTATGATGTAAGGGAAAACCCTCTCAATCTTCTCAAGGTTAACGCGCAAAACACGGCTGCTGAACTTTACCCCGTTGACCTCTACGGTGTTTCCCCCCCTCTGGCCGATATATGAGACTTGGTAAACGGCCTTAGCATCGATTAAGGGTTCAGCTACCTCCACTAACTCCCGAGCCTCAGATGAAGAGCCTGTCTTGAGACGTAACTGCTTCCCGACCTCTTCGAGATCCCATTGAATAGGAATATTATCTAATATCCTCATGACGTCAGCCCAGGAAACCCCTTAGCTCTCCCGAGATTTCGGTTTAAAGATTATAATAAAGACGCCCTCCTCCGAATAGAAGTATACAGTATCTTCCGCGCAAGAGCGAGGTCAAGCGATGGCCTACCTGCTCCGCGGCAACTGAACACCTCTGTCCCCTCGAGACCCGGGGAACTCAAGCCTGGAACCCGGAGTTTCCTGATTTTTGTTGGCGGGATTTCCCTAACCTTTCGGTTTCAGGAAAGATTCTGTTTTTCTCAAGAGAACATCGTTGTCCCTTCGCTTAAGTGCTTCCGAAGTGACCCTCTCGGGGTTCGCGGGTGGGGAATACTTGCCCATTCCGGCCTCTGAACGGCCGGCTTTCCCCTTCCCGCTCACCCTCGAAGGGTACCCCACTTCTCCAGCAGATTTCGCTCATGAACAACGCTGTTCTCGAGAAAATTGAGGAAACTCCGGAAGCCTGCAACGAATTGAAAAATCGGATGAGGTATGATATCCTGGCCCACGTCATAGAGGATGAGGGGACTACTTAGGGGAGGGAGAAATCATGAAAAAATTGGTCTGTCCCAACTGCGGGTCCGAATTAGATGAGTGGGGGTATCATCTCTGTAGGAACGCGAGTTTTGTTCAACCAGTAAAATGCGAATACTG